>URCX01000012.1 GCA_900546465.1 uncultured Bacteroidota bacterium
GCCTTGCTCCGAGGTACCACCCATTTGAAAAGTTCCGCCTTCCACTCTCAGCATTTTGAACTCAACACCTTTGAGAGTAAATATCTGATCTTCCTCTCTGCCTTTTCTTTGCTGTTCTTCAAGTTCCTTTTTCTTTAATTCGGTTTTTCTGCTTTGTATTTCTATTTTATCACTTTCTTGTATTCTATCATGGAAGTAAGGTTTTATTTTCTCAAACAACTCTCCGAAATAATCCTCAGGATTACCAGGAAATGCGTCAAGCCAATTTATATTTGTAAGACGATATTTCTTGGCTTTGATATATTCAATATTTTCTATCCTAAAAGGTATTACCAAACGCTTCTCCTTAAATGCAAGCTCTATCTCCCTTGTAGTCTCTTCCGATTTATTGGAAGCCTGTGTGTGGACGTACACCAACACTTTGCAATCTTCTATTGCATCAACTATATATTCGCCCCAATCTTTGCCTTTCGGCACATCTCTGTACGCAACGAAGCAATGGAGATTTCTTCCCTCCAAGTAATGACATAAGTCTTCGATTGTTTTCTCGTCCTTGGTCGAATGGCTTATAAATATATCGTATTTTCTTTCGCTTTGGTTCATACTGTTTATTCTTATACTGCAAAGATAGTATATTTTCGCCGAAGCACAAAAACAGAAAGGCGTTTCGCAAAACTGAAAGGCCGAAAGAATTTTCTGAAACGCCCTTTCGGAAAATTAAAAGGGCGTTTTAATTTTGCTTTTGCAAAGGACTGTTTATCCGTGTCTTACAAAAGAGGATTTTTAAGCCTTTTTCATGGCTTCAAGGCTCGTCCCTATAAGTTGTTTCCGTGCTTTGTTTCAGAGATTGTTTATAAGGCTCTTCACTATAAGGCTCATCTTATTACCTGCCTTGGCAACGCCTTCCAAAACCTCCTCATGAGTGCATTCTTTCACCTCATCGGGTCTGAAAACATTGCCTATCACACTCATGCCAAGCACTTTTATTCCGGAATGAGCGGCAACGATTACCTCCGGAACGGTACTCATGCCCACGGTGTCGCCTCCTATGGTTCTGAAAAAGCCGTACTCGGCAGGGGTTTCATAGCTTGGACCGGTCGTTCCCACATAAACGCCCTCCTGCAAAGAAATACCGTTTTGTGAAGCGGCGATTTTGGCATATTCTCTTATTGTTTTGTCGTAAGCATTGTCCATCGAGGGGAAACGAGTTCCGAATCTCGAATCATTAGGTCCGATAAGCGGGTTGGGCATAAAGTTTATATGGTCTTTTATCAGCATTATGTCGCCCACATTGTACGTCGGGTTTACCGCTCCCGAAGCATTGGTTACCACAAGCAGTTCGACACCCAAGGCTTTCATCACTCTGATTGGGAAGGTTATCTGTTGCATGGTAAATCCCTCGTAATAATGGAAGCGTCCCTGCATACACATTATTTCTTTACCACCCATGGTGCCGAAAAGCAGCTCTTCCTTATGTCCTTTCACCGTGGAGACAGGGAAATTCGGTATGTCCTTATATGCCATTCGGCTTTCCAGTTCCATTCCTTCGGCGAAGTCTCCCAATCCGCTGCCCAATATGACTGCCGTTTTAGGCTTTATTGTCGTGCGTTCTTTGAGGTATTGTGCCGTTTGTTCGATTGTTTGATACATATACATTGATTTATTATTGTTTTCAGCGATTCGCAAGTTCGAGGATAAGGCATTGCCTCCACATCTATGGGAAGCACATAAACATCTATGGGAAACGACCCTATTCTTCCGGCGTCTTTTTCTGTTGTCAGCAAAATGCTGTCCGCTTTTCCGAGCTTTCGGAACTCTTGCAATATGTGAAGGCGGTCTCTTTGCGAGAAGTTATGATGGTCGTTGTATGAGATTGTGCCGAGCAAAAGGGTTTTGCTTTTCAGATAGCTTACTATATGGGAATTATTCGATATTCCCGTGAAAAGAACTACGCTATGCTCGGATAAATTCAGCTTTCGGCTTTCGTCATTCAGAAGATAGGGCAGTCGGTAATGTATTTCGGAAAAGAAAATCCTTTGATCTGGCAGAGGTTTCAACTTTTCTGCAAAATCCTTTCTCTCCCTCTCTTCAAGGGGAGGACATTTGGTTACCACTATGCAGTCTGCCCTTTTATAGCCTTGGCGATACTCCCTGAGCAGACCGAAAGGCAATACTCTGTCTTTGAAGAAAGGTCGATTGTATTCGGTCAACAATATGTTGAAATCCCGAGCCGTGTATCTGTGTTGGTAAGCGTCATCGAGCAGAACGAGGTCTATGGCAGGGTATTCGGCTTCTATGATTTCTATTGCTTTATTACGACTTTCGCATACTGCAAAAAGAACATTAGGGAACTTCTTTGCCATTTGCAGAGGCTCATCTCCGAAATCCTCAGCCCTGCCCTGCGGATCGACAAGCCTGTAACCTTTGGTCTTTCTGCCATATCCGCGGGATATGACGGCTATGTTGTAAGACGAAGCAAGCAATCGGAGCAGATATTCTACAAAAGGAGTTTTCCCCGTGCCGCCGGCTTTCAGATTTCCGACGCTTATGACAACCGTATCGTGAGAAAGGGTTTTCAAAACGCCCTTATCGAACAATAGGTTGCGGATATGGTTTATCAGTCCGTACATCAGCTTAATTATTACAGTTGTTTACCCAGAGATATAAGCCGTCGAAATAAGAACAATAGGTAAAGAGAGACCTCTTTGCAAGACTTCCTTGGATGGGTGAGCCGTCGTATGAAATATATTTTGAATTGCATTTGGGACAATGCAATATGACATTATTGGTACTGTCAACCTCCAATCTGCCATGGCAGTTCTTGGCTACGCAAGTGCGTTCAAATGCGATGAACTCGTCCCAACTGTTACGGAAAATAACAACGCCTCTTGCTCCTCCCTCGAAGTATTCCCAGCCTCGGTTACCGTAGTTGAGATTATAATATTCCGCACTATCGGGATCGATATAAAAATTCACGTAGGCATAATCCGGATATTCCTCTTCGCATGAGGTGAATAACATAAGGCTCAAAGAAAACAGCAACAGAGTAATTCTTTTCATTCTCTTTGGTTGATAAACAATTCATGCAGCGTTCGGCTGCATGAATTGCATAAGATATTTATCGGAAAACGTTATTGAACGCTGTATATTGTGGTAAGACAGACGTCTCCGACTATTTTCAAAGTTCGTTTGTCTATATAATCCATATTATCTTTCACAGTATGCCAATAAGGAAAGAAGCTGCTCGCAGGATTGTTCTGTACAATATCTATCATTGGTATTTTGGCATAGATATTGACCCATATATGGTCGTCCATTATCGAAGGAGTTTTTTCGCTTACAAAAATATCGGAATAACCCTTGCTTGCTGCTATATCCCACACCTTGTTCATTATGGAAGAGGCGTATCCCATGGATTGAGCCTCCTTTGTAAAACGCGGATTGTTGTATCCGACCATGTCCAAGAGTATGCCGTAATTGGCTTTGTAGAAAGGAATGTGAGTATTCTGCGACCAGTATTGAGAACCGAGGCACCAATCGGTTTGATCTTCCACATCCGATTCCACTGCCCACTGTGGTGAACCTTGGTCTTCCAAGTCGAAGAATATTATATCGACACCTTGCGATGTCGGTTTTTGCTTCAATACTCTTGCAATCTCCATCAATACGCCCACTCCGCTGGCTCCATCATTTGCTCCGAGTATAGGAGTTTTGTGATTGGCAGGTTCGGGGTCGTGATCTGCCCAAAGACGGCTGTCCCAATGGGCTCCGAGAAGCACTCTGTCCGTTGCATCGAGATTAAAGGAAGCAATAATATTACGTCCTTTGACTTCGGTATTATCCCACAGCCGAGAAGAAAATTCCTGAACATAAACAGTGTCTGCATAGAGTCTCATGAACTCTATGATGTAATCTCCGCAAGACTGTGCCGCCTTTCCGTTCGGTATTCTCGGTCCGAAATCGCATTGAGTCTTGACATAATGATAAGCACTGTCGGCATTGAAGTCCGGTATCTCTATTTTGGAATAATCAAAACCGTCGGCAGACGGAGCATTTTGCTTTTTGCAGGAAACGAATGCAAAGATTGCAAGTAGCAATAAGCCGCATATAAATATATTATGGTTCTTTCTCATCTCTGATATGTTTTTTCGGATTACTCCATCGTCCAACTTGCACCCTCTTTGCCGTCTTTGATTACTATTCCCGCCTTTGCCAATTCATCTCTTATCATATCGCTCTTTGCCCAATCCTTATTTGCTCTTGCCTCTTTGCGGAGAGACAAAACGATTTGCATAAGCGAATCTACAATGTGCATGGAATTATCCGCCTGTTCGTTTTTCATTCCGAGTATATCGTTGAAGATAACGGCGAAGTTCTCTTTCAGTGCCTGTTTATCCTCTTCCGTTATGCTCTCTTTCCTATCGGCAACAAGGTTTATGAGACGTGTGATTTCAAAAAGCTCGGCTATAACCATAGGAGTGTTGAAGTCATCGCACATTGCCTCGATACATTTATCGAACAAGGCAGAGAAATCCATGCTTGACTTATCCGATGTCGGTAAAGCATCTATATTTTTTTGTGCTTCAAACAACTTCTTCATTCCTTTCTCGGCTGCGGATAATGCTTCGTTGGAAAAATCCAATGTGGAACGATAATGTGCCTGCAAGATGAAGAAACGTATTGTCATAGGGCTGTAAGCCTTATCCAACTTAGGGTGTTTGCCATCGAAGAACTCGTTTAAGGTGATGAAATTGCCCAAGCTCTTTCCCATCTTTTGCCCGCCGATTGTTATCATATTGTTATGCAGCCAGTATTTGGCAGGTTCGCAACCGAAAGCACAGACGGATTGGGCTATTTCGCTCTCATGGTGCGGGAATAAGAGGTCCAAGCCGCCTCCATGAATGTCAAATCTCTCTCCAAGGTACTTTCGACTCATTGCAGTACACTCCAAATGCCAGCCGGGGAAGCCTATGCTCCACGGAGACTCCCATCGCATGATATGTTCCGGTGAAGCCTTTTTCCAAAGTGCGAAATCGGCAGGGTTATGCTTCTCACTCTGTCCGTCCAATTCGCGAGTGTTTGCAATCATTTCGTCAATGACGCGATTGGAAAGTATTCCGTATTTATGTGTATCGTTATTGTATTTGTTGACATCAAAATATACGCTGCCGTTACTTACATAGGCATAAGCCTTTTCAAGTAGGATTTTGACGATGTCTATTTGCTCCATGATATGTCCCGTAGCCGTCGGCTGTATGCTTGGTCGCATTATGTTCATTGCGTCCATTGCATCAAGGTATCGCTTGGTATAGTACTGCGCAACCTCCATAGGTTCGAGTTGTTCTATTCTTGCTTTCTTTTCTATTTTGTCTTCGCCGGCATCGCTGTCGTTTTCCAAATGCCCTACGTCCGTTATATTTCTCACATATCTCACTTTATAGCCTAAGAATTGCAGGAAGCGGAAAACAGTATCAAATGTCAATGCGGCTCTTGCATGTCCCAAGTGAGCGTCTCCGTAAACCGTAGGTCCGCAAACGTACATTCCGACAAAGGGAGGATTGATAGGTTCAAATTCTTCTTTCTTTCGCGACAAGGTGTTGTAAACAACCAATTTTCCTTTATTCATAATTATTATTCTACTTATCTGTTACCATCTTTATTCTTCTGACCATTACGCCTACACAAAGGCTTGCTATCACCATAACGAGCAAAAAGACGCTTATTATATCGAATGCTCTTAATTCTACGGGAAAGCTGTCCACCACAAAGCCTGTTGTGCCTATTTTTATCAAGCCGAATTGCTGTTGGACAAAGCAAAATAAACTTCCAATCAACAATCCTGCAATGCAACCGCAAGCACTCAGCACCGTACCGACTATGAAAAATATCTTTCTGATGTTTCTCATGCTTGTTCCCATGGAAGAAAGTATTCTTATATCGTTCCGCTTCACCATTGCGAACAATGAAACCGACCCCATGACATTGAAACTCGCTATAAAGACGATAAAGCCGAGTATAAGATAGACCGCAAATCGCTCTGCCTTGACGACCTTATAATATAATGGGTCTTGTTCGAAGCGGTTCTTCACTACAAGGTTTTGGCTTACCGATCTCTCAATCTCTTTTTTCACTTTATCGGTTTTCTTACGCTTATCGGTAGATATATTCAGGCTTGTTATCTCATCTTCTCCGTATTCCAATAAATCCTGTGCAAAGCTCAAAGGCACAAATGCCGCCTTTCTGTCCATATCTCCCTCTGTTGCAAAACAGCCGGCATATTCCGCCACTTGCATATTAAGATTTTCTTCAGGAATAAAGGAGGTTCCCATATTGCTTTTGGGACTGCAGAATTTCAATAAGGGTCTCATCTTCTCCATTCCCCGCCCCAAGCCTATTTCCATGCCGAGAGCATAACCGAGAACGCTTTTCGGCTCTTCCGCCGTACCCAAATCGAAATTCCCTGTCTGCACCGTGGTATCCATTCCGCTCAAATGTGGATAAGCCTTCTCTACCCCCCACAATTCAACAATCGTCTGCCTTTCTCCGCAATTCATAAGAACGGATTCCCTTACTGTTTTTTCGCAATACTTCACTCCTTCGATTTTGCGAATCTTCTCCAAATCTATTTCATCAGTCGAAAACGTTTTTCCTTTCCTGCTTTCAATGCTGATGTCGGGGTAAGAGAATGAAAGCATCTTGTCTGCAACGCCGGTAAAACCGTTGAATACGCTCAGCACCACAAGCAAAGCCATGGACGAAACCAAGATTCCTATAAGCGAAATCAAAGAAATGATATGAACAATCCCAACATCTTTCTTTGAAAAGAAGTATCGCCAAGCTACAAAGAAAGGAAACTTCATCGCTTTCCCGATTTACTCTTTGAGCAAACGCTCTATATTCTCGCTATAATCCAAACTATCGTCCACAAAGAAGCTCAAATCCGGAATAATCCTCAACTGATGTCTCTCCAAGGCTGCCAACTTCATTCTGAGCAAGGTTTTATTCTTCTCAATCAAAGCAAATATCTCTTCTGTCTTCATTCCGCCTATTGCGAAAATGCTTACATAAACCCTTGCTATCGACAAATCTGCCGACACTCTCACTCTCGTGGGAGTAATCATTGCTCCGCAAAACAAATTCTTCGCTTCCTCTCGGAAAATGCAGCCCATATCCTTTTGAATCAGACGGGCAACCTTCTGTAATCTGCTACTATCCATATTTTGCAAAGATACAAAAAACAGATGTTAGCATTACGGTTTGCCCATATTTTTTTGAAATACCCGTTTTTACGGATTTGCATAAGCGATTATTCATTACCTTTGCACCCATGAAAGTAAGACTTACAAAAGAATTCGGTTTCGAGATGTCGCACGCCTTGAATAATTATGATGGTCAGTGCAGCAATATACACGGACACTCATACAAACTTCTCGTTACCATAAAAGGAGAACCCATAGAGGACAAGAATAGTCCCAAATACGGAATGCTTATGGATTTCGGCGATTTGAAACGCATAGTTCAAAGTAAAATCATAGATGTTTACGATCATGCCTTGGTCTTGAACAAAGACAGCCGTTTCCTTGTCTATGCCGATAAAATGGACACCAAACTTGTAGTCTCGGAATATCAACCCACATGCGAAAATCTTCTCTCCGACTTTGCCGAAACCATAGCAGCCGAATTGCCGGAGGGAGTGGAATTGTACAAATTGCGATTGCATGAAACAGCAAGTTCATATGCCGAATGGTATAGAGAAGACAATATAACAAAACACCCGAATAAGTGAACAACGACAAATTTCAATTTCCGCAAATAGCGAAATGGATAGTTTCCCTACTCATTGCAGGAGGAATTTTCTTCCTTATATGGTATTTTCGCTTCATAGTGATTTGTATTTTCATAGCCTTGGTTGCCGCATTCATGGGAGCGCCCATACAGAACTTCCTTTCAAAAATGCGAATACGCACCTTCGGAATAGGGAAAACCCTCTCGGCAAGCATAACGCTTATATTGCTGTTCGGTATCTTTGTATCCCTTTTCTATTTTCTCGTTCCTCTCATCATTTCTCAGGCAATGACATTTGCAGACATAGATGTTTCTCAAATAGCAGCCTATTATGCCGAACCCATAAAGCATGTGGAAGCCTTTCTTTACAAATACCAAATGCTTTCTCCCGATACCGATTTGCAAACATTGGTATCTGCCAAAATATATGCCACATTCAACACCTTTAATCTGCCCAATATGGCAAACAGTCTCATAGGTTTCGCAGGCAACTTGCTGATGGGTACGTTCATAGTGCTGTTCATCACCTTTTTCTTTTTGAAAGACAACAAACTCGTAGCCGAATTCATAGACGCAGTTACGCCCGACCTTTATCTTGACGAAGTCCACAAGATACTGACCTCCTCACGAGTACTGATAAGCCGCTATTTCATAGGCGTATTCTGCGAAATAATCTGCATGATACTTCTTTTGAGCATAGGATTCTATATTGCAGGATTACCAAATATCGTCCTTACCGCCTGTATCTGCGGAGTAATGGTCATATTGCCCTATATAGGTGTACTGATAGGCGGAATAATAGGCTTGATAGTCTGTCTTACAAGCTATCTCAGCATGGACGCATCATTGGATATCCTTCCCATAATCATCAAATTCGTCTCCGTCTTCGGAATAGTAAAATTGATAGACGACTTCGTCCTTCAACCGCTCATATACTCCAAAAGCGTCAAAGCCCACCCCTTGGAAATATTCCTTGTCATACTTATGGCAGGCGAAGTAGGCGGAGTGGTCGGCATGATACTTGCCATACCTGTCTATACCCTCCTTAGAATTGTCGCCAAAGAATTTCTCAGCAAATGGAAATTCATAAAGAAAATAACCAAGAACCTCTGACACAACTTTCAATCCCACACATTTCCACAGACTTTCACTTGACAATAACGAATCGGCAATTCACTGCAACGAAAGGGCGAAAGCATTTCTCAAAACGCCGAAAGAAAAAATTAAAAGGGCGATTCATTATCGCTAAAACTCATTTTTGAAATTCAAAGACAGAAATTGCCGATTGCAGATACTTTACTTAATCCGAAAATACTGCCGTTTCTTACACCTGACAGACTGTAAGCCTGACGGGTTCTATAATGACTGGAAATTCTATGGCTTCCAGATGAGCCGGTTTTCACAGAATGGAAACCGGGGTTTGGGGAAGGAGAATTTGCTAAGAGAAGCAGTCGTTAATGGATTTTATAAATTGCATTTCGGCTTCTTTCATACTGTGGCAAAAGGCTTTGTATGCTGTTGCAGTTTTGTTTATTTCCATGCCGAAGATGAATAAAGTAGAGCCTATACCATTCAGCGAGGCAGAGGGAATATTCGTTTGCCTCTCGCTTATCGGAGCGACAAAGCCGCCATTCGATGCTTTCAATACCGCAAGGTATGTAATAAGCTGGTGCAAATCATTTCTATCGATATTCGATACCTTATCATAGCTGCCGAGCCTTTTGTATTTCGCATCGAGAACTATGTCATCTTTGTAGAAGTCCGGATACCGGATTCCGCTTTTGTCTTCAAACAGATAGATTCGACCTTTTTTCTGTCTGTTCTGCGGATGAATGTATCCTTCTTTTTTGAGAATTGTATTCAAATACTCTTCCCAAAGCCATGCTCCATCGAAGAGTATGCCGCATATTTCATCATCGCAGTCTCCATACTTGATTTCTTCCATTTTGAGAATTTGCAAACAAAGACATTGCAGAGGTCTGTATTCCGTGTAGTATGGATGGCTCTTTTGCCGCAGGTTTTTGCTGATAATGTTACTGCGTTCTTGTTTGTTGTAAGAGGGGGTGTACCTGATAATCGAGTTTACGTTGTCGATTGTTTCCCTGTCGATGTCGAGTACTGCGTTACCGTATTTCTTTGTCTTCATGAACTCGATTGTATGACGAATAAGTTCCGTCATATTATTGTCCGGCACATATTCACGGGTGGAATAGGCGACCTTACCCATGAAAGGGGTATCGAGCCGAAGATGCCTGTTAAGATCGATGGAGCCTTTTACATCGGAGTCATTGTGCCTGATAGTTCGATACTCTCTGTAAATGCCCTGACGCAAGGCGTTCTTCAAAAAGTAGGGGAACATAAACATGACAAAGTCAAAGATGTCTTCCCGTTCGTTGTCATGATTCAAATCGAAAATGCTGCAAGATAAAACCTTTTGCAGCATATAATGAAGGAAGTAATCATCTCGCCCTTCGTCGAACCTCGACTTTATTTTGATTTTAAGATTGCCGATTCCGATAAAGCCCATGATGTTGCCTGTGCAGATATAAACACGCTCCGGGTCATCTGTGGTTGATATGGACAAAAGTGTTTCATCGCCGATTTTATCATACGCTTCTCGTAGGCTGTCAGGGAAAATGAGTAACTTTTCATTCTCACGACATAGATCTGAAATCTTTTTGTCAGCAATGGGAAAGAGTGCAGATATTTCTTTTCTCGAATATGTCCTGCAATTATTTCCTCCGATGGTGTTGTCTGTCAGATCAATTCGCATCAATTTTCTTCTGCTGTTTCGTCTGCAAAGTATGCTCGGTTCAACTTCTTTAAGATCTCATCTGCCATACGGAAACCGCGAAGGTATTCTTTCAACAAAGGTTCGATATTCATCTGCCAAAGCTTATCGAAATCATTTCCGTTATCTCTCAACTTCAAGAAGTAAGATGGACCGACTTGGTATGCCGTTCCGAGACCATCGGTGGTCGATATGACTTCATTGAGGCGGTTCATGGTTGCTTTTGCCTCATCTGCACAATCCAATACATCAAGCATATCGTCTGTATCGGCAGGAAGAACCTCTTTCCAAGTGAAACGACGTCGCATCGCAAAATCCATACTCTCCACGCTGCGGTCGATGTCGTTCATGGTTGCGAGAATATAAACATTCTCCGGTACATAGAATCCTTCGGCAAAGACATCTGTATCGGGGACGAGGTTCTGATACTGCGTCTTTACTCGTACATCGTTGTTGCCTCTATACCCCGGATCTATGGCGTAGAACAATTCTCCGAATATCTTTGAGACCTCACCACGGTTGATTTCATCGATGATAAAGACAAAAGGTTTGCGTTCGACTTTATTTGCAGATATAATCGTTGTCGGTGCTTTAATTTCTTGAACGGCTTTTACGATGACAAAAGCGTAAGAGTCGGCTTGCGTAGAAAATTTCCGTTTGAAGTAATCACGTATGTCTTTAACGTTGTCAAGTTGTACATCATTAGCAAGCAATTCTATTATTTCGTCGGCATTTACAGCGATTTGCTTGGTTTTCTTGTTCTTCTCATTATGTATAATAATGGTACGTTGCCTGATCTCATCGATTGTAAATTCGCTGCCAACGGATAAATTGAATATTGTGTTGTTCTCTATTGCTATTTCAATGAATTGTTGCAACTTTTCTTCCCAAGACAGCTCATTGGTAAGGCTTTCCACGCTTTTCTTGGAATCGATAAGGTTTTTCACAGCCCTTTTACAGAAGTCCTTAAACACACCGTCTCTACGCTCGAAGCCTATCTGCCCGTCGCTATTCTCGATCGGACGTAATCCTTCCACAAAATCCGTATAATCGTATGAGGGGTGAAATTGAACAAAACACATTTCCTCCTTTGTGCAACCCATATCTTTTGCTATCCTTTGAGCCATGTATGTTTTTCCAGTACCGGGGGCACCGGTGAGAACTAAATTGTGAGCTACTTTAAGAAGTTCGATATACTCGGCATATTTAGATTGAATATTATCAATTTGTGTATCTATCAGATGATTTTTCTCCGCATTTGCGGATAGTTCATAGAATGTTTTCTCTCTTATTTCGTTTGTTTCCATTTTTCTATGAATATCATCTATAATCCTTTTGTATTTTTTGTATTCCGGCACAATGTTGGGGAGAATTATCTTGTATCTTTCTAAATAGGTGCGGTTTTTAGTATCAAGAGCAAGAAAATCGTTAGGACGAACCCAGAATAAAGCCATTGTGATATTTATGTTGATATTGTATTGCCTGATGACTTTGTTGAAAGCGTCCTCAATATTTTCGTCATTGATGATTTTTTCCAATATAATCCAAAGGTTCTCTATATCATTCTCGTTACGTTTATCTCTATATCCGAAGAAATAAGACTTCTGATTGTTAAGTATAGGAACACCCTCGAAATCATCAGGTATAGGAGATTTAAGATTTAACAAATCCTTGAATATTCGAACGGCATTTAACCTATTGAGATGTTCTATATGTCTATTGAAAATACCAAAAATGGAAAATGGATCAATATCTGTCAACAAATCATCTTTTCCCTCTTTGTCGTGAAGATAATCAACATGTAATTCCTTACGATGATCGTAAATCATAACCAATAACTCTTTACGATTGCTTCGAAATTGTAATAGTTTTTCGGCAAACTCCTTGTAGTATGGTATCCAAGTGTATTTCTTATCTTTTGTTTCTTTTTTCATATTTCCCATATATTCTTTCATGCACAGGAACAATGCCTGTACAGCATCGTACTTTGGCAATTCAATTTGTATTATCTCTTGCACTTTATCACCATATTTAGCAGCAAAGCCATTGATAATTTCGGTAAAGTGCTTTGGTCTCTTATCTATGTCTTCGCATTCAATGCCGAAGTAGTTGCATATTATTTGGTATAGTCCATCATCATAGAAGCCCTCGCCTTTCATCTCATTTATTGAAGCAGACGATTTGCTGCTTTCAAATTGATGAATAACAACTTCCATGAGATACATTTGCAATGCCTCAACAAGTTCATTACGCATCAGCCATATAAAACCCTTAGGGGAATGCCGGCCTTTCTCCATCGGAATGCACCAATATGCATTATCGCCTTCAGTGTCCTTAATATTAAATCGATTAAGCTCCTTTTGAACCCATTTTGCAAAGCCGGTTACTTTCCCATTATAATGTTGAGAAGGTTCTCCATATTTGGCACTTAGCATTGTACACGAAGCTTTATGCCCCTGTTCTCTTAGCAAATATGATAGAGTTTCTATATAGCGTCGGGCTTGTTCTTTGCGAAGTAAGTCAAGCCATTCATCGGCGGAAATGCCAAGATCTCCGCAACTTTGTTCTCCCTTGGAGTTGATTGTGATATGTAAAGTCCGTTCTTTCGTCATATGTAATATGCTTGCTTATTTATGCAAAGATACAACCTTAATTCTATTTTGCACGGGATATGAAGTAAGTTGGTTTATCGTTTGATTGGGCAAATACTGAAAACAAATTGCAATCTAATACCTCAATCTTAGCCTGCAACCCCAAAATCCGCCATGAGAATCCTCTTCCATAGAGAAAGAACGTATTACCTCCACTCCGAGACAGGATAAGATATTATCCACCCCTAAGCCAAGCTCGTAATATGGCTTGTATTCTCCATATAAGGCTTTGCCATACACAAATTCATTCATTCGATATTGCTTCAAAAAAGGAAGCATGTCGGAAAAAAATCCTCCGGTATTGATTTGCAAAAAGCATTGCAGGTATTCCTTTCTATAAAACCGCTTATCGAATGCGAGGAGATTGAACCCGTAAGCATCGGATATTATTCCGAAAGATTGCATAGGAGTGAAATAAAGTCCCTGATTGGTACTTCCCATTATCTTACCGCCTTTTACCATTATATCTGTTGCAAATCTTTTGCCGATGAATATTCTTTCGGATATTGTAAAGGATATTGTGCTGTATGATTTCTTGAAATCATTGAGAAGAAAATTGTGAGTGTATTTGGCGGAAAGATTTGTAGGTAAATTGTTCAAACGAGAGTTCAGACTTCTTTTGCTCTTATGTTTACGCGTAGGACGGAAAAATATTTCTACTCCTGCATTCAAGTATTCGCAATCTTTATCAAGTGTCTCAAAACTCGTTTCTCCATCATAGTAGATATTGGAATAAAGACTGCGAAATCCTACAGTACGAGAAAAGCCAAGTCCGGAACGATGTTCGTAAAGGTATGTCATCGAAATTTTTCGATTATAAGAGAGATAGTAATTCCTCCACGGAGCAAAAGAATAGTATAATACATCATAATTTGCCGTATTCGGCATATAGCTGTTGTCTTCGTATGAAAGAGTTAAAGCATTTGCAGGAAAGGCATAAACAGAAGTCGGTTTTCGTTTGAAACTTATACCTACAGAAAGTCCGTATTTCAACTTCTTATCTTCTGTTCCGTAAGCCAAAAGCCAATTAAACCCTATGCGTTTGCTTAGTTTTGAATTGGTTCTGCCGCTCAGTCTCAGTCTTACTCCCTCAACAGGATTATAACTTGCGAAACGCTCGACGGGACCGAAATCCATGAATCCTATTGACAGATAATTGTCGGATAAAAGACTTGAAAATCTTTCTTGCATAAGCAATCTGCCGGCTCTTTCCAAGTCTCTCTTGTCTATGGGAGCATATTTTACTTGCGTAAACCCGCAAAAAACAGACATCAATACAGATATAAAAAACAGATTTCTTTTCATAGATTGTTTATTGCATATTCCGGCAAGCCAATGCGGCTGTTGAAAAAGCTATTTGCAAATTAAAACCGCCTGTATCACCATCAAAATCCAACACTTCTCCTGCAAAGTACAATCCTTTCACTATTTTGGATTGCATATTTCGGCAATCGACTTGTGATAAATCCACTCCGCCTTTGGTAACCACGGCTTCATACCAACCCATGTCGCCTATTATTTCATCCTTATTATATTTAAGGTATCGCAATATGGCATCTGCGTTATTGAGCCTGCCTTTCTGCCTTTCTCTGTTTTCCTTCTGCTTTTTCAACCAAAACTTATAATCCCGTACAAGGGGTTCAGGCAGCCATGCTCTTAAAATATTATCCGAGCTCTGCCCCACTCTTTCTTGCAGAACCCTGCTTATTTCTTTTTTGAGTTTCTCTTCACTCAATTTGGGCTTTATATCAACGGACACCAACATCTTTTCCTTTCTATATAACCTTTCTGCAATCTTGCGGCTCAGCCTCAAAATAACAGGTCCTGCAATGCCGTATTCGTCCAAACTTATATCTCCGAAATCACTCTCCAATATTTCCCCTTTATCGTTAAGGATTGAAACTTGAACATTCTTTACAGTATAATTTTGCAGGCTTGCAGGGTGTGCAATCTTCGTTCTTATCCCTACCAAAGCAGGCATGGTAGGTGTAATCTTATGTCCTGCTGCATGAGCAAGCCTTATGCCATCACCGTCAGAACCTGTTGCAGGATAAGACTCTCCGCCACAACAAAGCAAAACCTTATCAGCGCGAAATATTTCACCATCAAAACACCTTACGCCCTTGACAGTATTATTTTCAATCAAGATTTTTTCAACGCCCTTGTTGCAAATCAAATTCACATTATCGGAGGCTTCGATTTTTCTGACCAATGCAAGGAAGACATCGAGACTTTTGCCACTGCGAGGAAACACTCTGTGTCCCCTCTCTTCAATAAGAGGTAATCCCAAATTCTCAAAACAATTTATTGTATCTTGATTTGAGAAAAACGAAACAGCATTTCGCAAATTGCTTTCTCCGTTTGAGCAATGCGAAAGAAAGTCATTGATTTGTAAAGTGTTTGTAAGATTGCATCTTCCCTTGCCGGTGATACGTAATTTCAGTCCGGCTTGTCTCATTTTCTCCAAAACGAGAACTCTTTTTCCTGTGCCGCATAAACGTACCGCCGCCAGCAATCCGGCAGCACCGCCGCCGATAATCAGAATATCAAACCTATCGGATTTACTTCTTGGATTCATAACCGAAGATTTGCAAATCCCGTTCACTGTTTCGCCAATCCTTCTTCACCTTGATAAGCAATTCCAAGAAGCATTTCTTTTCCGTGAACTCTTCTATGTCTTTTCTCGCTTCGGTTCCAACCTTTTTTATCATGCTGCCGCCTTTTCCGATAAGGATTTTCTTCTGGCTTTCTCTCTCGGTGTAGATAACAGCCTTTATACGGTTTATCTGTTCATCTTCTTTGAACTCTTCTATTGCCACTTCCGTGGAATAAGGGATTTCTTTATCGTAAAACAACAGTATTTTCTCCCGTATGATTTCACTCACTATAAATCTCATGCTTCTATCCGTAAGCATCTCCTTATCATAGTAAGCGGGAGATTCCGGCAAATGACTTTTCACCAATTCCATAAGCCTTTCCATACCCATTGAATGTAAAGCACTGCAAGGAACAACCTCAGCTCTCGGAATAGCTCTCTGCCATTGTTCGATTACTTCGGTTACTCTCTCCTGCGAAGCCAAATCTATTTTATTGATTACAACTATCACGGGAGTATTACTGCGGCATATTCTTTCGTAGATATTCTTGTTTTTTATCTCTTCGCCCATATCGGTAACGACAAGAAAGACATCTGCATCCGACAAAGCACCCTCCACTTGTTGCAACATACATTGCTGTAACTTATAATGGGGATTCAGTATGCCCGGAGTGTCGGAAAAAACTATCTGAAAATCCTCTCCGTTTACCAAACCCAAAATTCTATGCCGCGTAGTTTGACATTTACGGGTTATAATGCTTAATTTTTCTCCCACAAGGGCATTCATCAAAGTCGATTTGCCCACATTAGGATTACCTATTATATTTACAAAACCTGCTCTATGTTTCATTGTAATTTCTTTTGCTATATGATGCCTTCGCTGATAAGGTCATGAATGTGGACAATGCCCAAATATTTATTTTCATTGTCGGTAACGACCAACTGTGTAATATGCCACTGCTGCATAAGATTGAAAGCCTCCACGGCATAAGCATCTGCATTTATGCACTTCGGATTTTTCGTCATTATGCTTTCGGCTTTTTGTTTTCGAGTGTCTATAACTTCATTGTTATTCAACATACGACGTAAGTCCCCATCGGTTATTATCCCGAGAACCTTGTCATCTTCTGTGATAACGACAGCACAGCCCAAACGTTTACCGGAAATCTCCATTATGCTTTCAGCTATTGACGTATCCTTGGCAATACATGGTTTTTCGTTTCTCGGATATAAATCTCCCACTCTGAGATAGAGCCTTTTTCCGAGACTTCCCCCCGGGTGATACTTCGCAAAATCGGCTGCCGTGAAGTTTCTGCAATACAAAAGACATACCGCCAATGCGTCCCCCATGACCAACTGAGCCGTGGTGCTTGATGTGGGAGCAAGATTGTTCGGACAAGCCTCCTTTTCCACAAAACAATTTATTCTGTAGTCCGCAGACTTGGAGAGATACGACTCTTCGCTTCCTACCATTGCAATCAACTTATTCCCCATTGACTTTATCAAAGGAACAAGCACCTTAATCTCCGGAGTATTGCCGCTCTTGGAAATACAAATCACTACATCCTCCGGTTGAATCATTCCCAAATCACCATGTATTGCCTCTGCAGCATGCATGAATATGGAAGGCGTACCTGTTGAATTTAATGTCGCAACTATTTTGTTCCCTATCAAAGCACTTTTGCCGATTCCGCTCACGACAACCCTGCCTTTGCAGTCAAACAAGAGTTTTACGACTTTTACAAACTCCCCATCAACATAGTTCAGCAAGTTTTCAATGCAGACAACTTCCGTCCTAATTGTCTGTTTTGCTGTTTCTAAAATCTCTATATCGCTTTTCCCCATTATATTTTTCGTCTAAAAAGCCTGTTCTATGCGAAAAAAGTCGTACTTTTACATATTCAAACAGAACAAGCCTGCCCAACATTTTTGGCAGCAAAGTTACAAAATATCTGATGAAGCATATTGATACATTGAAGCCTGATTTCAAGGAGGACATCAATTCGGCACTGAAAAGATTATTCGGATTTGATAAGTTCAAAGGTAATCAAGAGAAAATCATAACGTCATTGCTTGATGGCGAAGATGTTTTTGTCATTATGCCCACAGGAGGCGGCAAAAGTTTATGCTATCAATTACCGGCTTTAATTTCAAAAGGCACAGCCATTGTTATTTCTCCTTTGATTTCTTTGATGAAAAACCAAGTTGATTTTGTCAGAAGTGTAAGCACCGATCACGCTATTGCACACTTCCTCAATTCCACACTGAATCGACATGAAATAGCACAAGTCAGGGACGACCTTTTAAACGGACGAACCAAAATATTATATGTAGCTCCCGAGTCTTTGAACAAACAAGAGAACATAGAATTGCTGCAAAGCATACATATAAGTTTTTATGCAATAGATGAGGCACACTGCATTTCCGAATGGGGACATGACTTCCGTCCTGAATACAGACGAATACACCCTATAATACAAAACATTTCGGGAGATATTCCTATCATTGCCCTGACAGCAACAGCTACTCCGAAAGTTCAACAAGATATATTGAAGAATCTCGAAATTCAAGATGCCAAGATATACATCAGTTCTTTCAACAGGGCTAACCTATATTATGAAATAAGACCCAAGCCGAAAGATGAGATGCAACTGAATAAGGAAATCATCAGGTTCATCAACAGTCATTCGACACAAAGCGGCATAATCTATTGTCTCAGTCGTAAAAAGGTGGAGGAATTAACCGAAACGCTTATCGTAAACGGCATAAAAGCCTTGCCATATCATGCAGGCTTGGACGCAAGTATCCGAGCGGCAAATCAGGATATGTTTATACGGGAAGAGATAAATGTCATTGTCGCAACTATAGCCTTCGGAATGGGAATAGACAAACCGGATGTGCGATATGTCATACATTATGACATGCCTAAAAGCCTTGAGGGTTATTATCAGGAAACCGGAAGAGCAGGTCGGGACAACGGAGAGGGAATTTGTATAGCCTTTTATGCCGAGAAGGATATGGAAAAGTTAGAAAAATTCCTTACAGACAAACCCGTATCAGAAAGGGAAGTTACACAGCAACTGATAGACGAAACAGTGTCATACGCTGAAAGTTCTCAGTGCAGGCGTAAGATTTTATTGAAATACTTCGGAGAAGATTACGAAAAAGAAAATTGCGGAAGCTGTGATAATTGTGTTCACCCTAAACCCCTTATCGAAGCAACCGATGCTGTAAAAGAGTTTATCAATGTTGTAATTGAAACCAAGGAACAATACAAACCGGCATATCTGGTTAAGATTTTGATTGGAGAAATCACAGCAGACATAAAAACAAACCGACATCACAAGTTGGAAATCTTAGGAGCAGGCAAAGAATATCCTGAAAATTTCTGGAAAGCGGTTGCAAGGGTTTGCATCATAAAGAATCTCTTGAAAAAAGACATCGAAAAATACGGACAGTTGAAACTTACCCAAGAAGGAGCAGACTTCTTGAAACGTCCTTTCCCTATACAAGTTCCGATGGACAGGGATTTCAGCGAGGACAACGAAGAAGTGCAAACCGTCAGCGGCTCAAATGTTTCTTCGGATCCTGTCTTGTATAATATATTGAAAGAGATACGCAAGCAAACAGCTGATAAAGAAGGAGGCTTACCGCCGTATGTAATATTTGAAGACCGTTCACTGATGGATATGTGCGTCCACTACCCCATCACAGAAGAAGAATTGAAGAATATAACCGGCGTAGGAATTCATAAAGCCCAAAAATACGGCAAACCGTTTATCGAAGCAATAAAATCCTATGTCGAGGCAAACGACATAACGCGACCACAGGATTTGGTAATCAAGTCTGTCGTTAACAAGTCAGGACTAAAAGTCTTCATCATAAAGAGCATTGATAAGAAACTGCCTTTGGAAAGCATAGCAGAATCCAAGAATATGGACGTAGATGAATTGCTTACAGAGATAGAAAGCATAGTCTCCTCAGGCACCAAGCTCGACATAAGCTACTATATCGATGAAAACATAGATCCGGAACATCAGGAAGAAATAAATGCTGCTCTTATGGATATGGAAACCGATGATGTGGACGAAGTATTGGAAGAACTCGGAGAAAACGAATATACAAAAGAGGAAGTACGACTGATGAGGATACAGTTTTTAACCAAATACGGGCAATAAAATCATGGAAAGAGTGGCAAGTCTCGGGCTATTGGAAACATATCTTGCTCAAAATCCTCGATTACAATGTATAATAATTGCAGACAGCAATACATTGGAGCATTGTTTGCCAAAGCTGATTTATCAAGTAGGCTCTCTAAGTGAGGCACAAATCATAGAATTGGAACCGGGAGAAAACTCCAAAGATATCGAAACCTATCAAATGATTATAGATACTCTTATGGAACAAGGAGCCGACCGAGATACCAAGTTGATAGGCTTGGGCGGAGGGGTTATTTGCGATATAACAAATTTCGTAGCCGGTACTTTCAAAAGAGGTATAGGAACTTATCTTATTCCTACCACAAACCTTGCCATGGTTGATGCAGCCATAGGAGGCAAATGCGGCTTAAACGTAAGAAACGTAAAAAACCAAATAGGTTTGTTCCATGAAGCAGAACTCGTTTGCATAGACAAGGATTTTTTGAACACACTGCCTACACGGCAAATAGCGAATGGAGCAGTCGAAATGCTGAAAACCGCCTTGATTGCGAGCGATGCTCTTGCTATTGAAATGATGAACAAATCTCCATTGGAATTTGGAACAAACCGAGCATTGATAAAACAATGTATAAGGATAAAGCAAAGCATAGTCAAAAAAGACAAGTTCGACAGATTTGAAAGAAAGCTCCTTAACTTCGGTCATACCATAGGTCATGCTATAGAAAGCCTTGCATTGGAAAAGGCTAAGGATTTACTGCACGGAGAAGCGGTGGCTTCCGGAATGTATTATGCTGCCAACCTTTCAAAAGGCTTGGACGCAGATAAACGCAAACGTTTGCAGGATTACCTTTCCGCCAACTATGAAATAGAGAATGTCGCCAAGGAGGCACAAAAACTCTTCAATTACATGGACAATGACAAAAAGAACAAGGGAGGAAACTACAATTTCGTCCTCTTGGAAAATCTCGGACAAGGTGTTTACGACCAAATAATCTCAAAAGAAGACATAATCCGAGCAATATCATAGAACAAAACACTGTTTCTCAAAATTATTACGCCGTTTCAGCAAAATGAAACGGCGATTCATTTTACGGGAACGCCGTTTCAGAAACGGATTAGCTATCTATAAAGTCTGCCAAGACAAAAGTCCCGTACTTTTCGGCAAAACTTATTCTTTTTTTTGACACTTTGGGACTTTGAGATGTCATTCAAAACGATGTGTCCGCTAAGGACGATTTCGGTTATATTTTTTTCCGATTTGGCATCCTTGCTTTCTGATTATATCAAGATAAAAAGAAATATGTCGAACCCTTATTTCCGGAAAACATGCCGAAAAACAAAACGAGCAGGTCGGATTGGTATATATTGCATACACGATTCGAGATTTCTGCAATCGGCGGTAAATATTCCACTTATTTCTTTGTATAAATCTTGCATTGTTTCAGAAAAATATTATCTTTGCAATGTCTTAATTCGACCGAAAGCCCCTATGGGCAGAGGTCGGGCAGGCAACCATAATGGAAAAAGGCGTTTTTGTACGCTTTGGTTTTGACGAATTGGAATCTCGCAAATTCATTGACAAGTCAAGAGCAAAGCAACAAAGAACGCCTCATGAGGTGTATGATGTACAACCCTCGTTGACTTCAATCACTTTAGTGGTTGTTGTTAGAGTGTTCTTATATACTTACACTGGTGTGGGGCTTTCGGCGTTGCTCGTTTCGACTTGTCGGGCAATGCGAGAGCCTCAATTCGTGGAACGAGTGACAGAAGTGGCTCCACGCTTTTTCCATATATAGATTAACATTTTGTGAAATACGCCAATATGGTAGCCGTTGGCAAAAAACATTTGTAATATGGCAATATCAAGTATTGAGCATCGAAGCGGTTATTATGATATATTCGATGCACGAGGCAAAAAAACAAAAACTATTCCTGACCACATCGGAGAAATGCTGGGCTGGAGTGACCG
>URCX01000013.1 GCA_900546465.1 uncultured Bacteroidota bacterium
CTGGCGACGGCATCCGAGCCGCTGTCTCCTCCGCGGTGCGGCGCGCGCGGCGGCAGAAGCAGGAATGTGAACCGCGGCGGCAACCTCAGAATAAGGGTAAAGATGACTTTGGAGGAGATAAACAGCGGCGTGGAGAAGAAAATCAAAGTCAAAAAGTACGTACCCTGCAAGACATGCAACGGAAGCGGTGCAAAACCGGGTTCGGAAAAGACCACATGCCCTAATTGTGGCGGTAGCGGTGTCGTGGTTCAAGTTCAGAGAACTATTTTGGGCAACATGCAAACCCAATCCACCTGTCCGCATTGCCACGGTGAGGGAACGATAATAAAGGAAAAGTGTCCCGATTGCGGCGGCGAGGGAATCGTTCAAAGCGAAGAAGTCATCGAAATCAAGATACCGGCAGGCGTTGCAGACGGAATGCAACTTTCCATGCAAGGCAAAGGCAATGCAGGTGCAAGAGGCGGCATAAACGGAGATTTAATTGTCTTGATAGAAGAAGTGCCGCACGAAATATTCGAACGAGACGGCAATAACCTCTGCATGCAAACCTATATAACATTCTCGCAAGCCGTTCAAGGCACCACAATAGAAGTACCTACCTTAGACGGAAAGGTCAAATTCAAAATAGAACAAGGAATGCAAAGCGGTAAGGTTTACAGATTGAAAGGCAAAGGACTTCCGGAAGTAAATTCTTTCGGAAGACGAGGAGACCTTTTGGTCAGAGTAGATGTCTGGGTGCCGAAAAGTTTCACCAAAGAAGAGAAAAAACTTCTTGATGAACTTGACAAGCACCCTGCATTCCAACCGAAACCATCAGCAAAGGAGAAAAGTTTCTTTGAAAAGATGAAAAACATGTTCAGCTAAGGCATTGCTTTCGTTGTAAAGAAGAACACCAAATATCGGAACTGCATATAAACACAACGAATGCTTATATGCAGTTCTTTTTTGTATCCACTTCAATCTGTTTTCGTTTTCTTGCCGCCCACACTGCTTTTTCCCTTGATTATGTGCTTGGAATTGTTGGAAATTCATATCTTTGCAGATTATAAACCATAGGAAAGGAGGCAGAAGAAAAAGAGTTTACATTGATTTAGTACGTATTTATATGACATAATAAAGCGTTTTTGCTTATACTTGGCTACGTGAAACCTCGAAAATTTCATAATACAAGTTTACCAAGAAGATAAGTCAAGAGCGCCTGCGATGTATTTCGTGGGCTTTTCTTATTTGGTAAACAGGTAATTCGAGGACCTCATGTAGCAGTAAGACACAAGTCCCACGTTTTTTATGTCCGTACGCAAAAAAAGTATAGGCAGACTGATGTTTGCAAAATAAAAGAAAGAATTGCCTTTGGGGCTTGGGCGGAGATAAAAAAGAACATATAATGAGTAACAAATTATTTACCTTGCGGGATATATTCAAAGACAGGATATTCCGCATTCCGGATTTCCAAAGAGGGTACTCTTGGAACAAGTCTCAACTGGAAGATTTGTGGGAGGATCTTCAAAATCTCGATGAGACAAGGAAACATTATACAGGCATGCTCTCCGTTGAACGCATCGATGCAAACGATACGAAATGGGAGAAAGACCTATGGCTTATCAATCAAGGCAAGAAATTATTATTCTATGTCATAGACGGTCAACAACGTCTGACTACCTTGATAATCCTTTTGAACGAACTGTTGAAAGGTGAGGGAAATTTGATGCATGAGACAAAAAAGCATTGGAGGAATTACTTCCTATACAAGTCTTATAACGGCAATACATCATTCCTGTTCGGATATGAGAAAGATAATCCGAGCGATGAGTTCTTCAAAACAAAAATCTTGGAACAAGCCTCTTGTTCGGCAGCAAACAACAATCAATCGGTTTATACTCTCAACCTGAAAAAGTGCAAAGAGTACTTTGCAGAGAAAATCAAGGATTATGATCAAGAACAAAAAGAAGACCTTTTCCGTAAGATTACGACACAGTTGACTTTCAATTATTACGAGATTGATGACACAACGGAAGTGTTCGTAACTTTCGAGACCATGAACAACAGAGGAAAGCCTTTATCTGTTTTGGAACTGTTGAAGAACAGGTTGGTTTATTTGTCTGTTCTTATGAAGGACAAAAAAGCATACAATCAACTCAGAGACGACATCAATGAGGTATGGAAAACCTTATATGAATATCTCGGCAAAAATCAAGACAAACCTTTGGATGAAGATGATTTTCTGCAAAATCATTGGATAACCTGCTTCCCATACAGTAGAGACAAAGCAAAAGTCTTTAAGACGTATTTGCTATCCGAGGAGTTTACGAAGAATCGTGTTTTTAGCGGAGAGTTAAGTTATAAACAAGTCAGGGAATATATCGATAGCCTCCAAAAGAGCATCAAAACATGGTACTATATGGCAAACATCGACAACTCTCCTTATAGCGAAGAGATCAAATCATGTTTGGAAAGACTGCAAAGAGCAGGCTGGGGTGCCTTCAAGCCCCTGACCATGGCGATATTGACAAAATGGGCAGATGAAGGCAAGGAAGAGGATAAGGATAAGATTGCGGCATTTCTGAAAGCGGCAGAGAGGTTCAACTTCTTAATCTTCCAACTTTGTAAGGCTCGTTCCGATACCAAAAACACCGAATTTTATGGTTTGGCAAGAGCATTTTACAGGGAAAACCGTCCGATAGGAGAAATCATTGAAAGAATTACTCAACTGACAGATGAAACTTTTGACGCAGACACCGCTCGTTTCAACATCAGTCAAGTTGCCAAATCAAGGAACGGCTTTTTCGGTTGGAGGAGTTTGCGATACTTCCTTTATGAATATGAGCAATATCTGCAAGAAAAAGCAAAAGGAGAGTCAAAGGTATCATGGCAGAATGTCGTTCCCAAAACCATAGAGCATATCTATCCGCGAACGGCGACCGATGATTATTGGACTTCGAGGTTCGATGGCGAATCCTCTGCCTTTTATCTTAACTCTTTGGGCAATCTGCTTTTGCTGAGCAGGGCTAAAAACTCCAAACTCGGCAATGCAGACTTCGAGACAAAGAAAAAGAGAACCGACTCATCGGGTTATTTCAACGGCTCGTACAGCGAGATAGAAGTTGCACAATATCCCGAGTGGACAAAGGAAACAATCATAGAGAGAGGCAAGAAAATGCTTGCCTTTATGCAGCAACGTTGGGACTTCAAAATAGAGAACCCGGACAGTTTGTTGCGTCCGCAAGAAGAAAGTAATAACAATCAAACAAAAGATTAAAGAGATGAAAAAGTTAATGATGATTCTTTGCACCATATTGTGTGCAAATATACTCGCCGCACAAATACAATTACAATTCACAAGCGGCGGCTTGAATTATGAGGTAATTGGCGACAACTCCGTAAAAGTTGCTCAACAAAGCAGGTTCTACATTTCAGGTTCTGTTGTCATACCGTCAACCGTTACTTATTATTACAACGGCACAACGTATAGCGTTACTTCCATCGGAGATACTGCGTTCAAGAATTGCAGCGGTCTGTCTTCAATTACCATTCCGAACAGCGTTACTTTTATAGGAAGAGGTGCGTTTTCCGGTTGCAGCAGTTTGATTTCGGTTAACATTCCGAACAGCGTTACTTTTATAGGAAGTGGTGCGTTTTCCGGTTGCAGCAGTTTGACTTCGATAAATGTCGCTTCGGGCAATACGCATTATTCATCGATAGACGGAGTGTTGTACAATTATACTCAAAATACTTTGGTACAATGCCCGGGTGCAAAAACCTCGGTAACCATTCCGTATAGCGTTACTTCCATAGGAGAGCAGGCGTTTTACGGTTGCAGCGGCTTGACTTCGGTAACCATACCGAATAGCGTTACTTCTATCGGAGATTGGGCGTTTAGGAATTGCAGCAGTTTGACCTCGGTAACCATACCGAACAGTGTTACTTCCATCGGACGGCTTGCGTTTTACAATTGCAGCGGATTGACCACACTGAACTTCAATGCCATCAACTGTCAGGATTTCGAGGCTTACTACTATAATGGTAATTATTATCCTTTTGGCACCTCACTAACCACGGTCAATATAGGAGACAGTGTACAACGAATACCGGAAAACTTTGTCAGAGATTGCAGCGGTTTGACTTCGGTAACCATACCGAACAGCGTTACCTCTATCGGAAACTCTGCGTTTTCCGATTGCAGCGGCTTGACTTCGATAACCATTCCGAACAGCGTTACCTCTATCGGAGTGGGTGCGTTTAGCGGTTGCAGCGGATTGGTATCTGTTGTGATTGGTGATGGGATAACTAATATTGGCAGCAGTCTTTTTGAGAATTGTCCTAATCTCACGTATCTTACCATAGGAAGAAGTGTCGAAAGTATCGAAAATGGTGCTTTCCTTAATTGCTCGTTGCTATCTCAAATTACTTCTTGGGCTACTGTTCCTCCGGAAATCGGAGGCATCGAGGCTTTCCCTTATCCTAATTTCTGCACGGTAACAGTGCCTTGCGGCAGCTTGGCAGCATATACAACTCCAACATGCCGTTGGAATATATTCTTCCCTCAACGCATTACGGAGAGTTCGTCCTTTGAGCTGTCTGTATCAGTAAACGAAGAGGCATACGGCAGTGTTGAAGTGGAAACGCAATCTTGCAACGTCAAAACTCTTACTGCCATTGCAAACGAGGGTTACGAGTTCACTGCTTGGAACGACGGCAATACGGAGAACCCGAGAACGGTAACTATTACAAGCGATACAGCTTTCATGGCGATATTCACCGCAAGCGGTTCGTCATCTTTGCAAGAGGTGAACGCAAGAGAGTTTGCATTGTATCCCAATCCTGCGAAGAGGTTCGTAACATTGGAGTTCGAGGCATTGAAAGAGAATGTCTTGCTTCAAATCCTCGACCTCAACGGCAGAAGGGTAAGAACGTTCGAGCTCAAAGCCGGTCAGGAGTGTTTGCGAATAGAGACAGGCAAGCTGCCTGAGGAAGTCTGTACCGTCATGCTCGGTAATGCGGCAAGGAAACCGACAGCCGGGTAAGTCGTAAAGCGGCATTTAAACCAATAGGCTACGCCATAATGGCGTAGCCTATTTCATTTGGTTCTTTTTTTATTCTGTTATTCGATTATTCTATTATCAGTTTCTTTGTTGTGTTGCCAAGGCGGATAAAGTATGTTCCCTTTGCAAAATCGCCAAGTTCTATCCTCTTTTGTTTTTCTCCTGCTTTGGCTTCTACGATTTTCACTTTCCTGCCTCTTATATCGAATATTTGAAGCGGCATGTTTTCCTGTAATGTTTCAAATTCCACGATTACGAAGTTCTTGGCAGGGTTTGGAGATAGTTTGAATGAATATTCGTTTGACACACTCTCTTTAAGAGATGAGCTGACGGTCAGGTTCAGTGTTATCAAACTGTCGCAGCCGTTAAACGTTTGCAGGGTATCGGTATATGTGCCGGTTTGTGTCAATTCTCTGCCGTTGAAGTTGAAGCTCGTGCCTGCGTTAATTGTTTGCGATATGGTGTCGGCATAGATTATGTTCTCGAAATTTGCTATGAATGTTGTGTCCTGAGATAATGTTATCGTACGAGGGTTGTCTGTATTGCCGTCGTTCCATGCCGTAAAGCGGGAACAAATCTCCGATGTGGCAGTCAGAACAACTTGTTCGCAGTCGGTATATGCTGCCGAGACGCTGCCCAAAGCGGGGTTTTCAGACTCTATATTCAAATCGGAGCTCGAAGCCTCGAATATCTGTTCCGAGGAAAAGTAATTTGCCCAACTGCTTGCAAGGTATGCAGGCTTGCTTCCGCATGGAACTATCAAAACAGAGGAAGTGTCGGTAGAGAAAACACTTGTGCCTAAAACAGGAGGAACGCTTGCCAAACATCTTAGGCTATCAAGTTTCTTATTGTAGGAATCGAATTTGAAGGCTCGGGTGTTTATAAAATCTACATTTCTACCTATGGTAATCGTTCGTAAAGAATCGCAGTTGCTAAAAGCATCAGAGTCGATAAATCTTACAGTGTTAGGTATTTTTATGTTTTCCAAAGCCGTAGAATAAAAAGCTTCATACTTTATAGTATCCAAGCCCTCGGACAGATTTACCTCTGTCAAGCCAAGACACATCTTAAAGGCATACTCTCCTATGATTTTGACATTGGCAGGAATGCTTATGGAACGTAGGTTCTTAGCGGAGCGTAAGAAAGACATAGGGATACGCCTTACGCTGTCTCCTATGTTTACCACCAAGGTGTCATCACCCCTTACATAACTGTTATCACTCTGAAATTTGAAGTACTCGAGATCTATCGCATTATAGTTGAATGTTCGCAGAGTAGACAAGAGGAAGTTGCCGAGTGAGTACTTGACGCTTGATGGAATTGTCAGCGATTCCAAACTATCTCCATAGAAAGCATTATCGCAGATTGAGTCCGGAGTGCCGAGGTCGAGATATTTCAAGTTTTTGCAATCCTTAAATGCCCCATAGCCTATTACTTTTACGCTATTGGGAATTCTCAGCGTATCCAAGGAGGTTCCCGATGCAAGATACTTAGGAATTCTTTGTACGCTGTCTCCTATGATTAAGGTTTTGAGATTGGGAGCGGTTAATGCCGGCGTCTGAGTGTAAAAGGAGGAGACTTCAGTAGTATTGCAGTTTATTGCATTGAATATTATGGTATCCAAATTTTCACAGCCGACAAAGGGTGTTCCTATGTATTTCAAACTGCTTGGCAGGGTGATTTTCCTCAGACCGCTACGCGCAAAGGCACCTATCGGATGATTAGTGTCCTCAGAGTATCCAAATATGCTGTCTATTGTATTTGGAAGCACAAGTTCTTCAATAGCGGTGCAATCTCTGAAAGTATATCGCTTGATAGTGGTCAGGCTGCTCGGAAATTCAATACCGGTCAGAGATGTGCAGTTCTCAAATGCTCCGACTCCAAGTTCTTGAAGGTTAGATGGCAGGTTGATTGTTACTAAAGAAGTGCAATTCTGAAAAGCACAGTCTTCTATGGTTGTAATACTTTCCGGTATCACAACGGAACTTAGATTTGTATGATTACTGAAGCCGCAGTTTCCGATAGTTTCGACTCCTTCGTGAATAACAGCCGAGGTAAGTTGTGAGACGATATGCTCTACAGCATGTCCTATCGTAACCATTTTTATGCAGCCGGGAACATCAATGGAGGTTATTTTGCTGTTATCGCTGGCACTTGATTGAAGCAGTGCCACATTGACAACGTTGTACACTTGGTGGGTTCGAGGGTGAGTAACGCTGCATGGCACGGTAAGTTCCCCTCTTCCTCCGCTAAATCAGATTAACACCTCCTTGTGCTCTGGTAACGAAAGTTAAGGTGTCATCGCCATAAATATTTGTAAAAACTTCATTCTGCCCTACGGCTTGCAAGCCCGGTAAGCATATCGCCATCACGGCAAGGGAACGAATTGCTCTCGAAATTTTCGATCTTAACTGTTTCATATTCATTATTTATTTGTGATTAAATTCTTGCAAGTTCCGCTTGCATTACTGCTTTACGTCTCAATGCAAACGGCAATACTGTCTGCAAAGATATAATAATTTTCTTTTGCATTGGGGAATTTGCGGAAAAAAATATTGCCGACACAAATTAAACATGCGGCATTCTCTCTTCAAAAAAATCCATAAAACAGCAAACAAGCCTGTCGCTTAGAAAAAAACAGCGTTTCGCAAGATTGAAACGCTGTTTTCTCGAATTATTTGGAAGAAATATGATGCAAAACTTGCTTTTGTTCCTATGGTGCAGACTTTATTTCATTTTTAATTTTATTCCGACATAATACGTACGGGGTGCGACAGGTCCGTAGATATATCCGGAGTCTCTGTCAACGCCTTTATCCAAATCGCTTTGGAAACTGTCGAATATATTGTTCACTCCGCCTTTGACTTGCAGAACTATGCCTTTGCCGGCTTTTATATCGTAGCTTAGAGAGGCATTCATATCGAAAAATCTCGGAGTTATTTCCAATCTGTCTTTCTCTATATAGCCGGCATAATGGGCAACTCTCATTTTGCCGGTGTAGGTTCCGCTCAGACTTATGGCGGTTTTCGGTATGGCTGTATAGTTCAAGGATAAGAAACCGTAGTCTTCCGGACTTCTCAATATGTAGTCCGTTCCTGCAACCTGCTCATCTTCCGACCAATACTCTGTTTCCTTATATTTGTTCGACTGAATGCTGTATCCTACCGTGCAGGAGAATATGTCTTTATACTCTGCTTTTGCCGTAAGGCTTGCTCCCAAGTTAGTGGCTCCCGAAGCATTGTAGCGTTCCTGCTGCAAGACATTGTTCACGGTGTCGTTTTCTATAATGCGGGTTGCAAAGACATCGTCCAAAAGGGTGTAGTATCCTTCCAACAAGAGGTTTGCTCTCCAATTATCGCTGATTTGAAGATAATAGTCGGCTGAAAGGGAGAAACTGTTTGAGTATTCCGGTTTGAGATTGTCTGCAAGGCGTGTTCTCAGGCTTTGTCCTCCGACTTGTGTTACGTGAAAGTCCTCATTGTAAGCCTGCGGCGCCCGATAACCTGAGGAATAGCTTGCTCTTATTTGCAATTTCTCACTCGGTTTATAAAGCAAATTCACTCTCGGAACGAAGACGGGATTATTCAAAAGTTTGTGTTTGTCCATTCTTGCTCCTATCAACAGATTGAAATGTTCGCTTACCCATTCGGATTGCAGATATGCTCCCAATGTATTAACGTTTTGTTCCGTTCTTATATCGTGTGCAGGGACTTTATCGTCCAAATCGTTCATATTAAACTCGACTCCGTAGGTTACTGTGGCTTTTGAGAAAAGCAGTTTGTCCAAACGATGGTTTGCCATTGCTCCTGCAAGGAATGTAAGGTCGGAGGTCGTTCCGTAAGCATTGGGGTCGCAATGTGAACCGTAGTAGGAATTCCGGTCTATGTATTGTGCAGATGAGTAAAGATTCAATCTATGCTTTCCGTCCAAGGACATAATACTGTAATCCACTGTTCCGGAGTTAATCAAATGCTCTGTCATCTCACAAATATCGCTCTTATGCGGTTGCAAATCGAACTTATTGCCGCCTCGTCTCTTTTCATTGGTTGTGTGATACTCTATACTTAGTCGGTTTGTGGCATTGATGTTGTAGAATATCTTTGTTCCGAAAGAGTGATTGTTCAATTCGCCTATTTCGGAAAAGCCGTCTCCATCTCTGTCATAGGAGTTTCTTTTGCGGAATGTTGTATAGAACGAGGCGGATAGCTTTCTGTCCTTGCTCAATATGGCTCCGTTTGCATTGAAATTCTGAGAATAGGATTTCCCGCCTATCGACTGAATATCTGTTCCTATGCTTAATGATGGTGAAAAAGGTTCTTTGGTTATTATGTTTATCGTTCCGGCAATGGCATTCGCCCCGAAGAGTGCAGAACCTCCGCCCTTGACCACCTCCACTCTCTCAACCATGTTGACAGGTATTTGTTCCAAACCGTAAATGCCGCTTAATGCACTCATGACAGGCTTGGAGTCTATGAGTAATTGGGTATAAGGTCCGTCCAAACCATTGATCCTTACTTGCGGAAAGCCGCAATTCTGGCAATTATATTCCACTCTTACCCCGCTTTGGAAGCCTAAGGATTGCACTAAATCCTGTGCATTGTTCTGCTCGAACTGTTTTTCGCTCAGGACATTCACGACCACGGGAGCTTCCCGACGATCCGTTTCATTTCTGTTTGCCGACACAACAACGTCGTCCAAGCGGGTTGATTTCGGAATAAGTTCTATATGGGCGTGAGCCACAGCTCCTTTTACGACTTCCACTTCATAGGTCTCTTTTTGGTAACCTATAAAACTTATATGAAGAACGTATTTCCCCGGTTTGAGTTTACGGAAAACGAAGTCGCCGTTTTCATCACTTGTCGTACCGATATTTGTATTATCCAGCATGATTGCAGCATAGCAGATAGGTTCCTGTGTCTTCTTGTCGAAGATATGTCCCTCTATACATACTCTGTCGTCAATCTGTGCAAACAACTTATACCCACCCATGACATTCAACAAGATTGCCACGGCAAAAACAAATAGAGTTCTGTGATTTTTTTTCTTCATTGCTTCTTTGAATTTTTATTAGTTTTGAAAGTGCAAAATTATATCCGTTTTTTATTCCGACAAATACTCAATAATGATGATTTTTTCCACCGTTTCGGAAAATTGGAACGCCGTTTCAGAAAAATAAAACGGCGTTCCAGAAAATTAAAACGCCGTTTTGATTTCACGATTTTTTGTCGTTTTGTTTTGTAAGGCTTACTTCTTTGCAGGGTTCATAGCCTCAGGCTTCAAAGCTACTCTTACATATCCGTCATGTTTCAAGTATTTTTGAGCCACTGCTTTCACGTCTTCTATTGTCAAGGCATTGACTGCTGCGGAAAACTCTTCCAAAGTTTGCATTTCGTATCCATACCATCTTGAACCTGTGATAACAGCGTTCCAATAGCTGTTTCTCTCCATTGAAGTCTTACGTGAAGAAATCAACTGTTCTTTTACCTTTGCCAAGTCTTCTGCCGTAGGTCCGTTTGCGATGATTTCGTCCAATACAGCAAAGGTTGCTGTGGTCAACGTATCGACAGTTGAAGGGTCGCAGGTGTAGTAGCACATTGCTGTTGCTTCTGCCTTAGGGTATTTCTCGTAATCAAGGTTGAATGATGGTGAATAAGTTCCTCCCATTTCCTCACGGATTACCTGTGTAAGTTTGATAGAACATACATTGTTCAATGCTTTTGTTGCCAAACGGTCTTTATCGCTCCAGTTGAATGGATTTGTGAATGTGATTGTCATCAAACCTTTGTCTGCTTCGCCTTTATAGACGCTCTTATCTACAATGCCCTTAGCAAATTCGGTTGAACGGTCTTGCCATTTCTCTGCATTCTTACCGTTAGATGAAGGAAGGCCGCCTATATATTTCTCTATCAAAGGCAACATTGTTGCTTCGTCTATGTTTCCTACGAATGTGAATGTGAAGTCGGAAGCATCGGAAAATCTTTCCTTGAATATCTTCAACATTTTGTTGATGTCCATTTGCTTCAACTGTGCATCGGTTGGTATAATGATGGTTCTCTTATCGTTTGGTCGCATTGCTTTTATCCATTCTTCTTGGAATGCAAATTCCGGCATGTTCTTAACCATATTGATTTGAGTTTTCAATTTGTCGATTGTGTTATCCAATACCTCTTTTTCTGCTCTTGGTGCAGTGAAGAACATGTATAGATATTGCAACAAGGTTTCAAAGTCTTTTGGTGAGCAGTTTCCTCCCAAGGTTTCTTGCAATTCTCCGATCGATGGGGTTAAACCGAAGCTCTTTCCTTTCATAAACTTCTGCAACTGAGTATGGTTGTAGTTTCCGATACCGCATTGGTCAATAATAGAGGCTGCAAATTGTGCGTTTACGATGTCTTTGTCGCCATACAAGGAAGTACCGCCTGCACTTTCTGCGTTGACAAGTATTTCATCGTTCTTGAAGTCGGTCTTTTTGATGATAACCTTTGCTCCATTGCTCAAAGTGTATTCGGTATAATCGAATTTGTCGTTCTTCTTTGTTGAAGTTATCTTGCCGCCTTTTACTTCTTGTGCAAAGAATGGCTCGTCCTTGGTGTTGTCAACCCAAGCCTTTGTGTCGGCTTTCTCACATTTCTTGATAAGTTTCAATACGTCTGCTTCACTTGGAGCTTTTGAGCCTTTTTTCTCAGGCATGGATATAGTACATACAAAGTTCTCTTCCGTTATCCATTGATTGATAAGAGCGTTTACTTCTTCCAATGTGATGTCGTCCATCAGAGCTTTCGCCCATTTGTTTTCCAAGATTGCTCCCGGCATAGGGGTTTGTTCCAAGAAGTAATCCACCAATTCCGCTGCAATTTTTCCGCTCTCGGTTTTGCTTTCCTCTTTTGCAGCCTGAGCGTATTGTTCCAACAATGCTTCTTTTGCTCTATCCAACTCGCTTTGCAAGAAGCCGTGTTGTTGCAAACGTCTGTTCTCCAACATAACTGCTTCGATAGCTTTCATAACCTTGCCTTCTTTTGCACTGATGTACATTTGGTAAGCAGCAACAGGACGTGCCAAGAAACCGCCATAACCGGCGAATGCACTCATGTACGGACATGCTTTCTTCTCTCCCAATTCGTTCAAACGATCATTGAACATTGTTTCAAAGAGACTGTAAACCAAGTGTTGTTCACGGAAGTCTGCTATGGTCTTAACCTCTTTTGCAGGGTGTTTGTAGAACATTTGAACAGAGGTTGAAGTAGCTTCTTTATCTGTTGCAACACATACAAGAGGTTCTTTATTGTTGTCTATGGTATAAACCGGTCTTTGGGTTGGTGTACAAGGAGCTTGTACCATGGTGAAAAAGTCGATGACTTTTTGTTCCATTTCATCTGCATCGAAGTCTCCGACTACTATGACTGCGATATTGTCGGGACGATACCATTTGCGATAAAATCCTCTGATGTCATCGTAAACGAAGTTTTGAAGTCTGTCAAGTGTTCCGATAGGAAGTCGTTCTGCATATTTGGAACCTTTCAACATTGTTCCAAATGTTTTTGCACGAAGACGCTCGCTGCCGCCTTGTCCCATTCTCCACTCTTCTATGATGACGCCTCTTTCCTTGTCTATTTCCTCTCCGGTCATCAAAGCACCGAATGCCCAACCGTCAAGGATTTTCAAGCCCATGTCGAACAATTCTTTATCGTCCGTAGGCAAAGTAAGAGTATAGACAGTCTGGTCAAAACCTGTGTAGGCATTGATTTCCCTTCCGAAAACTATACCTTTCTTTTCCAATTCGCTTATCATGGAATTGCCAGGGTACTGACGAGAACCGTTGAAGTTCATGTGTTCGGTGAAGTGTGCCAATCCTACTTCGTTAGGTTCCTCCAATACGCTGCCGGCATTGACTGCGATTTGAAATTCCGCTCTGTTTGCGGGTTTGTTGTTTGATCTGACGAAATAAGTAAGACCGTTTGCCAATTTTCCGGTTCTTACCTTTCCATTCAATTTGATTTGCTCGTTAAGATTGACCTTTGCAGCCTTCTTGTTTTGAGCAAATCCGGTTGTTATCAAAGTGATACACAACGCTAATGCTAAAAAAACTCTGTTTCTCATAGCTGGATGTTTTTGTTGAATTTATTATTACTTATTATCTTTTTTGTTGTCCTCATCTTCATATTCCAATATATCACCCGGTTGGCATTTGAGTACTTTGCAAATTGCCTCCAAGGTTGAGAAGCGTATGGCTTTTGCTTTCCCTGTTTTGAGTATTGACATATTGGCAGGGGTTATGTTGACCTTTGCGGAAAGGTCTCCAAGAGATATTTTCCTTTTTGCCATCATGACATCCAAATTAACAACTATCCCCATTTCCTTTTATCTAAACCGTTAAATCATTTTCTTCTTGCAGATGCAAGCCTTTCTTGAATACTTCTATCATCACAGTGAACAAAAGTCCGACTAATATATATTCCCATGAGATATTGCTTATTCCGTCCGTAGGAAGAATGGTCAATCCTTTGATATTGACATATTGCGTCAGGAAATATTTATCTGCCAAGTAGTTCACCAACTCCAAGAATGGTATTATCATGAAACCGTATGCGATGTATCGTAAGCGAAGTATGTTCTTGCGGGAAAAGACATGGTGTGTTATGCTGCTGTTTTCGGATTTCACTCCGAGATAAACGCTCTTTATGATGTTTCTTATCTGAAACAGCACAAAGGTAAGAAAGAACATGCCGAGATTAAGGGTAAACAAATAGAATACTTTGCATGCTACGAAAAGCGTTTTGTGCTGTTGTGAAACTGCTTCATAGCTTACTTTCACCCCTTCGGGTTTCAAGGATAGTTCTACACCGGGAACTTCCGATTTCATGTTGCCTGAAAGAATTATAGGCTCTGTTTTCTGCTTGATTAAAGCCCATCCGGAGACTCCGCCTCCCTTATTGCCGACATTTAAGACAGAAATAACGATAAACAACGCAATAAGTGTTATCAGTAACCATAACACTATATCGAATAACAGCTTTATCGTTTTAAGTCTCAGTATTGTCTTTCTTGCATCCATGCGAACGCTTGTTTTGATGCCGCAAAAGTACGAACAATTTCCGTATCCACCAAATTATTTATCGTTTTTTGATATATTTTTTCGCTTTATCGGTAAATTCAGCCGAGATATAGCTCGATTAAACCCTGCGGAGTCTTTACTTTCATCAGCTTTTTGCTTCTATCAACTTCCTTTATTATGGAGTCTATCGCAGGTATAAGAATTTCCTTGCCTTCAAACTCCACGGAAAGCAGCGGTTGAGGCGTGTTTTCATAGACTCCTGCGATTTTTCCTATCATTCCCTTTTCCTCATCTTCAACATCGAAGCCTATTATCTCATGAAAATAGAAATTATTTCCCTCTAATTCCGGCAGGTATTCCAAAGGTAAGAACAACGACTTGCCGACAAGTCTTGCCACATCTTCGTTTGTAACATCTGCGAACTTGACAACGGCTTTGTTTGTCTGTATTCTTATGTTCTCTATCTCATACAAAACAAGCCTTTTGTTTATCTCAACATACACTTCTTCCAATTCCGAATATTCTTCGGGTTCATCTACGTCCAAGAATATGCTTACTTCACCCTTGTATCCGAAAGGCTTTGATATTTTGCCCAAATAAAAACATTCTTCTTTTTTCATCACTTATCCATTGAAAACAAAATGAGTCTGCTTTCGTATTTCTCGAAAACAGACTCGCAAATCTTAACTCTATTTCGCAATTATTCCGCAGCAGGTGCTTCTGTTTCTGCAGCAGTTTGCTCAGCTGCTTCAGGTTCTGCGGCTTCTGCTGTTTTGGCAGCTTCTGCCTCGGCTTTGGCTTTTGCCTCTTCTTCTCTCTTCTTTGCAAGCAATGCCGCCTTTGCTTCTTTCACTTCAACTTCTTTTGCAAATCTTGCCTTTGCATCTTCTTTGCAAGCATTTTCACAAGCAGCTTTCTTTGCTTCTATTTTCTTTGCTTTCTCCTCTTGCCAAGCCGCAAACTTTTTGTCTGCCGTTTCTTGTGTTATTGCACCTTTTTCAACACCTATTTGCAAGTGTCTTTTCAATAAAACTCCCTTGTAAGAAAGTATATTTCTTACAGTTTCGGACGGTTGAGCTCCATTCTTCAACCATTTGCAAGCACTGTCTATATTCAACTCTATTGTTGCAGGGTTGGTCATAGGATTGTAAGTACCCAACTTCTCGATAAATTTTCCATCACGTGCTGCACGAGCATCCGCAATAACGATATGATAGAAAGGTTGTCCTTTCTTACCATGACGTTGCAATCTGATTCTTACTGACATTTGTTTTTATGTTTTTATTTTTCGAGTTGCAAAGATACGTACTTTTCTTTGATTGACAAGTCTTTTACCAAGAAATTGTCCAATTTTCTTCCGTATCCCACGATTTTCGTATGCTCACCGGCTTGTCAAACATCAAAATTCTTTCCGAAGGTTTGCCTTCTTTGAACGAGGCTCCGTCCCATTGTCCGTTGGCATTTTCGTCAAGTACAAGCTTAACTTTATATATTCCCTGCCTAATGCAATCGAACACAATACTGCCTTTGCCCTCGGAAACGTTTATTTGCTTCAATATCTCGGCTTTCATATCGCATAAATAGAAGATATGCGGTCTATCGACAAACGCACTGTCTTCAAAATTCAGCATAAATCGCCCGTAGTCCGCCTCTTGTGTCAAATAAAATGTCGTTTCAAAAAAATCATTGCTTATTCCCGTCAAATCTCTCACCACTCCGCTATCTATAATCAACTTATATTGTCGTCCTTTTTCCAAATCCTCCGACAGACAATACTTTGTCAGCCCCTCACATCTCTTCAAAACTGTTTCAAGTGTATCATTCCCCGAAACAATACTTGCAGGAATACTCTCCGTGTCCAAAGGCATTCCGGCTGTAAGAAATTTTCTGTCGAAATAATGCACGCTGTCTTTTTGCAGGTTGCGAAAACGAAAACACGATTCTTCCGCTTTCTTCTTTTTGCCTGCCACTGCAAACTTTGTAATCTCGTCTTTGAAATCTCCATCGGCGATATGCAAGTCTATAGTGTCGAAATTCACACCCATGCCGGCAAAGAAACTTACCGTATCCCTATTTTCTGACAGTTCATACTTGATTTGCTCCATATTTGCAGGCTTTACAAAATCGAAAGTAAAGTCCTTGCTCAACGGTCTTGCAAAAACAAGAGTAAAAACTCCCTTTGCAGAGAAGCGAGTATCGATAACGGATTGAATACTGTCCTTTACGTCCTCATAAAAGAATATATTTTCTTTCCGCGAAACCGTATCCGTGCTATCCTTATAATAAGGTATCACTCCATATCTTGAAAAGCCCACACCCTCCGAAGGCAAATCATATCTCTTGTTTTGATTCTTATCGTCCAAAACCAACAGTCTATATGTGCCGGCAGCCAAATTGGAAAATGAAAAATGCCCGCTGCTGTCTGTTCTTGTAATGTAATTGCAATCTTTGTCATATAAATTTGCCAAAACAGTATCGGCATACAAAAGCACCAACTTATCAGCAACGTTTTTCAGTGAAAAGCCTTCCAAAACCCTGCCTTCATAGAACAAACTGTCTATTTGAGAGCCTGTGGAAAAGGCATATTTGAAATTCTTCAACCGATTACCCTCATTGAAATCAGTTATCGCATCTGCAAAATCAAAGATGTAAGTAGTATTCTCAGCCAAAGAATCCAAGCCCTTTACATAAAGCTTCTTCAATTTGGCAGTAATCTCAGGCTTTACTTTCAAAGGAGGCGACACCAAGAGTTTTTGGTTCACATTATCCAACACAATATACTCATCAAACTCCACAACAAACCCCTTATCCTTGAAGTTCAAACTGTTTTGTTTCGGTATGGTTTTTATTTCCTTAGGCGGAACTTTATCCACAGCCCCGCCGCTCGGAGTAACAATCCTTGCACAAGCGGCAAAGAGCAAAACAATCGCTAAAAAAAATATTCGTCTAATCATCATTCCGTAATTCAATCCAACAATGCACTCTGCCAAATCATGCCATCTTTATTCTCGGGTCAAGGAAGGCATAGACAATATCCGTCAATATGTTTATAATGACCAACATTATGCAAATAACAATCAATGCTCCCATAAGCACGGGGAAATCGTACTTTTCCAAACTATCGACAATCACAACGCCAACTCCTTTCCAATCGAAAATATATTCGACAAAGACAGCACCTGCAAGCAAGGACGCAAACCAACTGCTTATCGAACTCACAACCGGATTAAGCGTATTTCGCAAAGCATGATTCTTTATTATTTTGAACATCGACAAGCCTTTCGCCTTGGCAGTCCTTATATAATCCTGCTGCAATACCTCTTTCATCGTACTCTTTGTCAACTCGCATACAACCGATAGCGGTCTTATTCCCAATGTAACAGCAGGCAGGATTATATTTTTCAGATCCACGTATTCTCCTCTACCGAAATCATCTACGCTGTACAAGCTCCCGAACATGGACAAGCCCGTATAGTCTGCCAAAAGGAAAGCAAATACCCATGCAATAAGGATTGCAGCAAAGAAAGAAGGCAAACTCATACCCAAAGAAGTAATCAGGAGAATCGATTTCTCAATCCATGTGTCCTTATATATGGCAGCAATGGAACCAAACAACACTCCGAAAACGAAAGCTATCGTTATACTCACCAAGGCAAGCAATATGGTATTCGGAAAGGCTTCCGCAAGAATGGAAGACACGCTTCTGTCCGATTGGTAACTTCGTCCGAGTTCCGGCGACTTAAAGCCGAAATCACCCTCCTTGTCAATTCCGACAGGGCTTAAATCGTTCAGATAAACAAGATAGCGAATGCCGAGAGGCTTATCCAAGCCAAGCTCCTTGTGTATCATGTCTATGCTTTCCTGATCCGCATTTTGTCCGAGCATCATTCTCGCAGGGTCGCCCGGAAGTATATTGAAGAGTACAAATATCAGAGATATGACTCCCAACATCACCAACAGACCGTAAGCCGTCTTCTTTATAATGTATGCAAACATCTATTTGAAATACTCTGTCGGCTTAGGCAGACTTCTCCACGACCATTTATCTTCCACCTTGCCTTTACTGATTTTTACAAGTCCGGGATTGGAACGCAGCATTGTCTTTATGGCTTTATCATCAGTCGAATAAAATACAATGTTTCCCGTCTTGTATTTTTCCATGAAAGAAGCACAGTTGGCAACCGAAGAAGCTGTTATAAATATCACCCTTGCACCAGTTTCGGCAGCCTTGTTTGCAAATTCCAAAACTCTTTTCACCCCTTTATCCGAAGCCTTTCTCAGGTCGTATGAACTTATCATGTAAAGCACGCTTGAAGTATCGGAAAGAATATCCATTGTCTCATCTTCGTCAAAACCCAAAGCCTGCAAGGAAAAGCCATCGGCTGCCACTGTATTGGTGTTCTCCACTCTCGAATCCACAAATGTCCATTCTGAAGCGAAGTTCGGATTTTTCTGATAAGCCTCCATCAAGTCCTCAGTCTCAAACTCCTTTACCTCTCCCGTAGCATTATTTTTGTATGTTGCAAAACTGACAGGCGGTGTCTTGTCTTCGCCTATTGCAACCATCTGATTGCCTATCTTCCACGCCCTGAAATCAATCACAGGTTCATAAACAGAATTGTAAATCGCAAATAGCAAAATCATTAAAGAGAAAAAGACCGTCAAGAGCTTTGAATTAACCCGCGAATTTGTGAAACTTATCTTCCTTTCGCAAAGATAAATTCCTGCCAACAGTGCATCCAACACTATATTCTTCCAAAACGTCTCCCAATTCGTCAACTTCACCGCATCACCGAAGCAACCGCAATCGCTCACCCTGTTGGTCAAAGCATCGATAAAGGTCAAGACCGTGAAGAAAGCCATGAATACCACAGCCGTAGGCTTTATCACCTTACGAAAGAAGCCGAAAAACATCAGCGTTCCCACCATGAACTCGGCACAACACAATATCACCGACACCGTAATGGGCAGGAAAGAAATATTTTCACTCAACCACCCCATTGAAAAAGCGGAAAGGTACTCCTCTATCTTATATGCCGTACCCCAAGGGTCAACCGCCTTTACAAATCCGGAGAACATAAATACTGTTCCGAATATTACCCTCAATATCGTACTCAAAAGTCTCATATCTATGACAATTTAATACATGCAAACACCGAATAATTCACTATATCCTCGTAACCTGCCTCAACGCCTTCGCTGACCAAAGTCCTGCCTTGGTTATCCTCAATTTGTTTCAGCCTGTAAATCTTCATCAAAATCAAATCCGTAATCGAACTCACCCTCATTTGTCGCCATGCCTCGGAATAATCATGATTTTTCTTTTCCATCAAGGATTTTGTTATACCTATATATTTATCGTAGAGTTCCAAAGCCCTTGCCTTTGTCAGTTCCTTATCGACAGGCTCGTCCTTCAACTCTATTTGAATAAGGGCAATGATACCGTAATTTATCATTCCTATGAACTCCGAAAAAATTCCCTCGTCCACAAGGTTGACACCGCTTTCCTGAATGCTGCGAATGCGATTTGCTTTGATGAAAATCTGGTCTGTAAGCGAAGGAAGACGCAATACTCTCCACGAAGCACCGTAATCCGAGAGCTTATCCTCAAACAACTTACGACTTATTTTCACTACATTATCATATTCCGAACTTGTGTTATTCATAAAAATTATTACCTTTGCTTGTTGAAAATCACTACTATGAAAGAACACGACAAAATTACAAACATTTCCACTAACAAAACGCTGCTTTGCGGCAAAAAAATCGTCAATCTCTTCACTCCCTTGGTAATGGGAATAGTTAACCTTACCGATGACTCGTTTTATGATGGTGGAAGATACAACTCTTTTGACAGTGCGAAGCAAAGAATTGACACGGTGGTATCGCAAAATACGGATATAATAGACCTTGGTGCATGTTCCACCCGCCCCGGAGCCGAATTGGTATCTCCACAGGAGGAAATCAAACGTCTTTTGCCGTTAATCCGCTACGCCAAGACGAACTATCCGCAAATTCCTCTCTCTATCGACACCGTTTGGAGCGAAGTCTGCAAAGCATGCATAGAGGAAGGGGCGGACATAATCAACGATATATCCGGCGGAAGTTTCGATGAAACACTCTTTGAAACCATAGCCGAACTGCAAGTCCCTTATATCCTCATGCACACCCCTGCAAAGCCGGACAAAATGCAGCAAAATCCGCATTATGACAATATCTTCCTTGAAATCTGCAACTATTTTTCCATACGCTTGAAACGTTTGCGGGAATTGGGAGTAAAGGACATTATCTTGGATTTGGGTTTCGGCTTCGGCAAAACAGCGGAACACAATTACGAATTACTTCGTCGCCAGAAAGAATTTCAAGTTTTCGGCTTACCTATACTGACAGGAATATCGCGAAAAAGCATGATATACCGCCCCCTCGGCATCACTCCCGAACAAGCCCTCAACGGCACAACCTTCCTTCATGCCTTCGCCCTGCAAAACGGAGCAGACATACTGAGAGTTCATGATGTCAGGGAAGCCAAAGAATGTATAAAGCTGTTTGAACTTTACAATAATATAGAAGAATGACAATACTATCCGCCATACAGGGTTTACCCACCTTCCGAATCATCGACCTTATCGACATATTCGTCGTTGCCCTGCTGTTTTATTACTTTTACAAATTGTTGAAAGGTACGAATGCAATCAGTATCTTTATAGGATTCATATTGGTCTTCTTTGCATGGAAGGTTGTCCGCTTTTTGGATATGAAACTGTTAAGCGAGATATTCGACCAATTCATTTCCGTCGGCGTAATCGCAATCATCATTATCTTTCAAAGCGAAATAAGGCAATTCCTCCTCCGTCTCGGCAGCCAAACTCGTAACAGACGATGGCTGAAACTGCTGCTGTTGAGATCGAAAGAAGATAACAACACTCTTGATGTAACTCCCATAGTTCAAGCCTGCACTCACATGTCCCAAACCCTCACAGGAGCCTTGATAGTCATCTGCAAGAGCAATCCTTTGGATACAATCATTCAAACCGGAGAGGCATTCAGTTCACAGATAAGCTCCCAACTCTTGGAAACCATCTTTTTCAAGAACACACCTCTGCACGACGGAGCCGTCATCATAGCAGAAAATAAAATAAAAGCCGCACGCTGCATACTGCCCGTAAGTAAGAATTTGGACATACCCGTATCCATGGGATTGAGACACCGTTCCGCAATCGGTATAACGGAACAAAGCGATGCCGTTGCAGTTATCGTAAGCGAACAAACCGGCAAAATATCCGTTGCCAAACAAGGCGTAACACGACAGAACCTCACCCCCAACGAACTGCAACAATACCTCAACAGAGAGTTCAACGAATAAAGCAAACCAAATTCCCACAAACTGTCGGGCAATCCCTCATACAATAACATTCAAGCCACAAACGGCATTAGCAAAAGACATTTTGAAGGCGGAAATTCGGATTGTTCCAAATATATTTTATATCTTTGCAGCGTTAAAAATAGTAGATACTTAAATTAAAAACAGATGAAGAAGATTATGTTTTTTGCTCTGGTGATGTTCATGAGCTTCGTCGGAGCGGTGTTCGGGCAAACGCCCGCGACCTTACCCTACGCTTGCGACTTTGAAGCCGCAGGAGACAATGGCTGGACGTTGAAAAACGGAACATGTACCAACCAATGGCATGTGGGTTCATTCACTTCCCCTGCCGGACATAGCGGCTCCTTGTTTAT
>URCX01000014.1 GCA_900546465.1 uncultured Bacteroidota bacterium
GGCGTGCGGACGGCAGACGTTGCGGCGGCTGACGGCTGCAGGGCCTGCTATTTCAGCTTTGTGGCCTTTGACGGCGCTGCGAACTGGGAGGCGGACACGGTGGTGGCCCTGTTTCAGTTCAAAGTGGTCGGAGAGGACGGCGCATCGACGCTGCGCAGCCGGAATTTCCTGGTGTCCCGGGAGGACGGACGGGAAAGATATGCCGCGTCATCCGCCGACGCGGCGGTGGTGGTCAGCGACCAGTGCGTCGTGAAGTTCGACACCGGCGGCGGCAGCGTGCTGCCGCCCCAAACGGTCAGGCGCGGACAGTGCCTGTCCGCGCCCGGTGCACCGCTGCGGGAGGGATACCGTTTTACCGGCTGGTATACGGACCAGGCGCTGACACAGCCCTGGGATATTTCCACACCCGTTACGGCGAATATGACGCTGTATGCCGGATGGGAGGCGGAGACGGTCGCGGCGGGCACATCGCCCTGGTGGGCGCTGCTGGCATTGCCGGTCCTGGCGGTGATGGCGCTGCGGGTGAAAAAATCCCGGAATTGAAGAAAAGTAAAAGGGCAGACACATCAGGCAAAGCCCCATAAGGATGTTTTTTGCAGGGATACGGTGTAACCCCACAATCGGGGTTGCACCGTTTTCTCTTTTTCAGGCGGTAAGCCTGTATTCCTGCGGGTTTGCTTTGATTTTAGCCATAAGGCTTTTGATTTCGTCCTCTGTGGGAATGTCAATCAGTCCGATTGCCGTGAAGTAGATGTCCACTTTCACATAGCAGTGACCGCTTGATTTGTCGTTGTTATGAACCTCAATCTTGCGGATCAGAGAGTTCACAAGGGTTGGTGTCAATTCTTCAAAGGATGTACTGCTTCGCAGAACCTTCAATAAGGTTTTTAAGTCAAGGCTCGTCTGTTCAATGCAGGCGAGTTTCTTTTCGTCCTCTGCCACCTTATTGATAAGGGTGCGTTGCTCGTTCTCGTAATTGACCGACATTCTTGCATAGCGTTCGGCAGAGATGTTACCGAGGACTTGATCTTCATAGATGCGCTCTATCAGTTTGTCAAGGTCTTGAATACGCCGTTTTCCGCTTTCAATGGCAGTTCTAAGTTTAGAGGTTTCTGTCCGTTTAGATACAATGTCCTTTTGTGCCATTAGATACAGAAATACCGGCTCATAACACCTTACGAAGTCCGCTAAGCTGTTGATTGCTTCAAGTACGATTTTTTCAAGCACAACATTACGGATAAAATGTATCTGACAACTTCCTCTGCCGCTTTTGTAGTTGGCGCAACGGTAATGCTCCTGATTGGCGTTCAAACTCTTGGCAGCGCAGAAGTGGAGCTTTGAGCCGCAATCAGCGCAGAACACTTTGCCGGAGAACAGACTCGTCCTGCCCGTTGCTGTCGGACGGATACGATGCTCTCGAAGTTCCTGCACCCTTTTCCAAGTATCCTCGTCAATGATAGCAGGCTGGGTGTTCGGGATGATCTGCCACTCGTCCTTTGGCTTATACACGGTCTTGTGTACCTTGTAGCTGACTGTGGTGGTCATAAAGTTTACCGTACAGCCTGTATACTGCTGATTGACAAGAATGCCGGCGACTGTTTTCTGATCCCAAGCGTATGGGTCTGTGTACTGTTTTCTTGCCTTTCTGCCGAGCGAAGCATAATAGGCAGAGGGAATAAACACCTTTTCCTGTTCAAGCTGCCGAGCAATTTGCGACGGTCCCCGACCATCAAGGCACAGAGCATAGATTTTTCGTACAACTTCCGCTGCCGCTCCATCTACCAGCCATTCCTCTTTGTCCTGTGGGTTTCTGACATATCCAAATGGGACGGAGGAACTGACACGCTTGCCGTTTGCTGCCTTGTTCTTCCACACCGCACGGATTTTCTTACTTGTTTGAGCCGCATACCACTCATTGAAAATGTTGTTGAATGGCATCATCTCTGTGCCTGTTTCTTTCAGGGTATCAACATTTTCCTGAATGGCGATGAACCTTACGCCCAGCGTTGGGTACTTGATTTCAAGGTAGTTACCCACATCGAGATAGTTCCTGCCAAAGCGACTCAAATCCTTTACGATAATGGTGTCTACCGCGCCCTGCTCCACCAAGTTCTCCATTTGAATAAAACTCGGTCGGTCGAAGGTCGTACCCGAAAATCCGTCATCCGTGAAAAATTGCGGATTCGGGAAATTATTCCGCTGAGCGTATGCAAGTAAAATCTCCTTTTGGTTCGATATAGAGTTGCTCTCGCCTTCACGCCCGTCATCTTGCGAAAGGCGGCAGTAAAGAGCCGTAATTTTGGCTTCGTTTTGCCCTTTAATATAGTTTGCTGTTGCCATTGTCATATCTCCTTTCCGACAACCGGGCATTGCAAAGGCACGATTATCTTACCGTGCCTCTGCGCTTTCTGCAATTATGCGATTTTCAAGCAAGTCCTCTGAAAGTATCAGGTCACGGAATTGCTGCAATACGCACAGGTTGCCTTCGGGATTAAAATGGGTGGAAACTTCATATATCGTTCCGCCGATTTTCATTTTGAAATCGCTGTCGCAGAAGCCAGAGGAAAATTCAATGGCTGGGCTGCTCTTCTGCGAAGTATTCTCCATTAACGCCCCTCCTTGCTTCTTTCGATGACAAGGTAATCATAGCCGAGATTCTGACACTTGTCGCATTTTTCTTTGACTCTCACAAACGGATCAAGGCGCTTCACAATGAAGTTTGGATTGTTCTTATAGTCCTCCAAGCATTTTACGCATAGACAACGAATATCCGAGAGACTGCGATAAGGCTTATCCACCCAAAGTCCCATTGCCTTTTTGATACCGATATTGATCTTTTTCATATAATGCTCGTCGTCGATTTTGCCGATATACTCAATGAAATCGGATTGATTGACGGTTTTCAGTTGTTCGAGCATCACCATAGACGGTTCTTTCAATCCGAATCGGTCGCCTAAAATGATGTGGGACGGTAAATACTGCTTTTTGATAATGGAGGTCATTGCGGCAATTATTGTTGTGCTGCTTGCCGTATTACCCTCATCACACTGTACGACCAAAGCAGGACGCACACCGTTTTGGATTGACCCACCGTTATTGCCGAAATCGTAAAGATAGATTTCTCCACGCTGAACCTTGCCGTTTATGTTCTTGTTTTCCATAATGTATAACCTCTCATATTTTTATTTTTGAAAGGTGTTCCTGTCCGGATCAGAAATAACCCCTTCACTTACTCCGAATAAGGGGTGTCTTTTGGCAGGGTGTTTTTCAAAAATTTTTTCATCTTTTTGATTGCGGCATCGTATGACTCCTGAACCGTGTTCTTTGCTTTACCTTCCGAAGCGGCAATTTTGGCAAAAGACTTTTTCCCGAAAATGTGCTGTTTCACACGGCTTTGTTGAATGGGGGTCAGCAGCGCAAACGCTTTTCCCACAAGCCGCTGCGGAAAGCACTCCCGAAACAGCGCTTCTGTAAAATCGGGGACACAGCATTCAATGTTGTAGCGCTCGGTCATGCCATCCTCAAAGCCGTAGCAGTCATCTTTCTGCATCCGCTTAGAAAACTTGTCCTCGTTGCGCTTAAAGTCTGCGATGACCTCGCCAGCAGCTTTGCTGAGAAGTAGAAACGGGCAATAGTGCTCCGCAACAGGCGCATAGCGTTCCATAATCTGCGCATAACTGAGATCGGTGACAATGGCATACTTTTCGATGCCTGTGTAGCCGGGATACTCGTAGCCCAGCTTGATAATCTTGCAATGCGCCTTAAAATCCTCTGTCAATGCGTCGATGTCGATATTGATTGTGTTGTTCGTCATTTTTGTGTTCTCCTTGAAATTCGGATTTTTTTAATAAAGTCAAATTAAAAATTTCATTCCGAAAATCAGGGATAACGGGAAACGGCGCTTTGCCACCGGAATAGGGACATAACTTTCTCCTTCCTGCTCAGGAGAAAGCGAAAAAGGTACAAAAAAAGCCGCTGTAGCTTTCAAGTCAATGCTTGATGGCTACAACGGCTTCTTCTTTCAGCTCGTCCTATTCAATTCGCTTCGCCTAAGCTGCTTATAACTTGGTGAAAAATGCGATCTCATTTTTAGAAAACATCTTTCACGGCTGCTGTCGGCAAACAGGCAATAAAAAAGCAGCTACGAACCTTTGAGGCTGTAACTGCTTCGTATGACCTTTTCATTTGCCTGCCCGATCGGATTGCTGAGAGAGTATGGTGGGCAGAAAATTTTAGGCAAGTAAATTGCTCGCACTTTTTGACAATGCCATTATAACACGGCAGTTTTTCCGTGTCATCGGCGTATCTGTGCCACTTTCTCGCCATTTTTCTGCCACGCCCCAAAGATGGCTGCAATCCGTCAGCATAAACAGTATAGCAGAGGCAAAGTCGGACTTTCAGTAGGAAATCGGTCGGATTTTCATCGGACTTTCGTCGGACAAAGGTCGGACTTTTCTGTGCCGGTAAAAAATTCAGGGATCTCGCTCTCATCACCTTCCACATCAAAAATGCCACGAAATACAGGGATCGCATAACCCCATAGAGCTATTCCAAGCAACATAACCGCCTCCTTCTTTCGGTCATAAAAGGTGCTGCGTTCTAAATTAAGTATCTCCAGCAGCTCACTTTCAGTATAGCGGAAAGCGGTCAGATAACTCTTGGAGAGTATCTCGTGGTAAAGTCGTCCGTTATTGTAATAGTCATAGACCTTACTCATCGCCTTGTCAATGAGGTCAATCATCCACTTATTTTCAAACAGGTTGCACACACGGCGTTCAAACTCGCTGCGTTCTATATCGGGCGCAAACTCCTCCAAATAGACCAAGGCATCCGTCAAATCGTCGCCGTAGTAATAGATTTCCTCATTTACGCAGTTACAGTCTGAAAGCGTCGCCCAAACCACATCACGGTAAATGCTCAAAAGCAGCTTTGTTTTATGGAATATGTCGTCCTGCGCCAAGCCCAACTGCTCGTACATCTTTGCGATATTTTTTACTGCTTTTGTATTGTTTCTCCCCATTGCTGCTCCTTTTCCGTATGAACGGGCATACTAATCACGATTGTGTATATTCGACACCTAAAAATTGCAGTATCTTTCCGAAACCCCTTGACAAGACACGCAAGTTCGAGTAATATAAATACGCAGTCTAATTGCGTGTTTATATTATACGCAGTTTATCTGCGTTTGTCAACAGATAATAGCAATTTAATTTCTAACATATTTTGAACACTACGGAGGACGGTACAATGAGGTTTTGCGAGAAATTAAAAGAAGCCCGCACAAAGGCAGGCTTGAAGCAGGAGGAACTGGCGAAGGCTCTTGGGGTTTCCCTCAGAACGATCACCAACTATGAATCCGGCGAGTGCTATCCGAGAAAGCGAGACATCTATCACAAGCTGGCAGAGCTGTTTCATACTGAAGAAAACTACTTTCTGAATGAGGACGAGGAGTTTCTTCTTTCTGCCGCAGAGAAGTACGGTGCGAAGGGTGCAAAGCAGGCGCAGGCGCTGGTAGATGAGGTAAGCGGTCTTTTTGCCGGCGGTAATATTGCCGATGAGGATTTGGATGTGATGATGAAGGCTTTGCAGGATGCGTATTGGATCGCCAAAGAGAAGAATAAGAAGTTCACGCCCAAGAAATACCGCAAGGACTGATTTCATAGTGTCCGTTTAATGGGACATATCTTATGTTAGAATAGAATTGCTGAAATAGGCAGAAGGGGGTGTTCGCTCTTGGATATTCAGACTTTGGAGATTGTACAGACAGCAAATAGGCTGGTCGATACGCTCGGCACGAGAGATCCGCACAGGATCGCCCGTGAGCTTGGCATCGAAGTTGTCCCCGTAGATTTCAAGCGGCAGCGTGGAGCCTATAAGGTTCTGATGCGTAACCGATTTATCTTCATTAAAAATGATCTGCATCCGGTGATGGAAAGCATCGTTATGCTCCACGAGATCGGACACGATGTTCTGCACCGAAAGGAAGCCGTGAAAGCGGGCGGCTTCAAAGAGTTCAATATCTTCAATATGCAGGAAAGCCGAATGGAATACGAAGCGAATGTGTTTGCTTCTCAGGTATCCTTGGACGATGAGGAAATCCTCGAATATATCCGTTACGGCTATGATATACAGCAGATTGCCAGTGCAATGCACTCGGACACAAATCTTGTTGCGCTGAAAACGGATGCACTGATTGCTCAGGGTTATTGCCTGCACCATCAGGAGTATGAAAACAGATTTTTGAAATAGGAAAACGGAGGGTGCTACAATGTTGATGAACAACAACGAGTACATCGAAATTATAGAAACCATAAAAGGTGAGATCAGGGGAGCGCAGTATAAGGCTGCACTCAGCGTGAACTGTGAATTGATTATGCTTTACTACCATATCGGTACGGTCATAAACGAGCATAAGACTTGGGGCAGCAAGTTTATTGAAAATCTTGCCGCAGATATTCGCATTGCTTTCCCGAATGTCAAAGGCTATTCCGTGCGAAATCTTAAATATATGGCGAAGTTTGCAGAAACCTACCCTGACGAAGAATTTGTGCAGACGGTGTCTGCACAAATTCCGTGGTCGCACAATACGGCTATTTTAGATAAGGTCAAAGACGCCGAACAACGGGTTTGGTACATCAAAAAGACTGCTGAAAATGGCTGGTCGCACAATGTTCTCATTCATCAAATCGAAAGTGGCTTGTATGAGCGTCAAGCGCTTGCGGAAAAGATTTCAAATTTTGAGACTCGTCTTGCCTCACCGCAAAGTGAACTGGCAGTACAGACTATGAAAGACCCGTATATCTTCGATTTTATTCCGTTCAGAGAAGATATGGTCGAGCGTGATATAGAAAACGCCTTGGTCAAGGATGTTACTAAGTTGCTACTGGAACTTGGCACCGGCTTTGCTTTCCTTGGCAATCAGTATCATCTCAATGTGGGCGGCGATGACTTTTATATCGACCTCCTGTTCTACAACCTCAACCTGCGTTGCTATGTGGTGATCGAGCTGAAAACTGGCGAGTTTAAGCCGGAGTATGCCGGACAGCTCAATTTCTACCTGTCTGCGGTGGATGGCATCATCAAGCACCCGGAGGACAATCCCTCTATCGGGCTGTTGCTCTGTAAGAGCAAGAACGACCTTGTTGCCGAGTACGCATTGAAGGATATGTCTAAACCAATCGGCGTCAGTGAGTACAAAATCACCAGTAGCCTGCCAGAAGCATTGAGCAAGCAGCTTCCTTCCGTTGAAGACATTCAAAAGCGGATCAAGAATTGATTGTTACAGCAATGGAGGGCGATATGGACAGCTACACTCTCAACACGGTCAATTATAACTATAAAACTTTGAGCCACGAGGGGTTTGGCGGCGTATGTAAATATATTGCCACACCGAAAAGGGTGGGGTACTCAAGGCTTCTTGTCAAGCACGAAAACATACAGTCCGCCTGCAACACCTTTATGTGCAGTCGGCTTGCCGAACTGTGCGATGTCTATACGCCGAAAGCCGATCTCATGAGCACAAACAATGAAACCCGCAGATTGTTTCCTATGCACCCGTTTATTGTTGGAACTGAATGGGTAGAGGATTTTTCTGCGGTCGATTATGGCAGCATAGAAGAGTCCCCGGCACTGCGTCAGCAGTATTTGGGCAGTATGGCTCTGTATGCAATGTTCTGCCGGATCGCAGACACGCCGCAGTTTGCGTACTCTCCCGCCAAGGGCGTATTCGCCTACGATTGGGACGAAGCGTTTGATGTAACGGATTTCGTCATCAAGCTGAGCCTATATAACACTGATGCTGGGACAGAGCAGTTGCGGAGAATGCTTCAGCACTTTTCACAGCATCCATTCGAGAGTGATGCCGAACTGTGCTTACGAAGTGCAGCAGAGCATATGACTGCGGATGCTAACAATCTGCGCCCAAGCTATATGCAAGCAATGGAACGCCTTTGTAAAGTGACAGAAGAACAAGTAGCAGATCTGACTGTTGTGCTTGCCGACATCTATCCAATGGGGCTGATTGTTTATTACGAGGAGTACATAAAGTTACTGCAAGCAAAAGTCAAAACCTATATAGGCACATTGTAAATTGCTGAATCTTGCTCACATAGGTACAGAAGTCAGCAAAGCCGCAGTGGAGCAAACTCTGCTGCGGCTTCTCCGTTTTTGCGCTTTTTATAATTGCTCTATTGATATTATCCAAAAAATATATCATCATCCATCTATAAATTCTAACGGCTTAATATCTGTAATAATCTGCGCCGAGTTCCTGCAAGCGTGCTATACGGTCATCACTATGTGGGTGTGTTGAATAAAGTGCTCTTAGCAATCCATTATTAGGGGCTGAACACATATGTCTATCCAACACGCTTGCTAATATTGTGCCATAACCCAATTTGTAAGCATATTCATCTGCAACAGATTCATTTTGCCGCATTGACCACATTAAGAATAACATACAGAACTTAGTCCAAAGCCAAATGAGCACGGTTGATAAGCCGCCGAAAAGTGTCATAAACAAACCGCCCCAAAAACTTCTTGTACTTATACCAACGAGAGCGAAAATACCAGTAATAATCCAGCAAATAACTTTAACAATAAGCAAAAATCCGGAAATAAAGAGATTTCCGCCACCGATAAGAAGTTGAATGGCTGAGTGCTGATACGCAATGTGTCCAATCTCGTGAGCAAACACAGCCATTATTTCTTCATCGGTGAGGTTTAATAACCCGTCTGTAACGCAAATAGTCCTTCGACCAATCGCAAAAGCATTTGGCGATTGGTCGTGTATTATTTTTAGCCTAATAGAATTAACCATAGACGGAGTTCTTTCTTTTGCTTGTTCAAATACGATCTCCAATAATGGCACTAAACGAATTTTAATATCTTTTCGTTTTATTTCTTTTGCTCCTGCAAGTGCTGCAAGTGTCCACTCTCCAATGGGCGATAGACTAATTAAAACGGTGACTATGTAACATACAATCAAAGGAACTGCCACTTCAGGCGTAAAACCATAGGGAAAGAACAAAGCTAAAATAAGACCGATATTCAACAAAAAGAAAATCAGCGTTCCCAAATTTGAAAAGCGAAATATTCTTCCCAACTTATGCCATATATCCATTGTGCCACCTCCTTTTAATATTAAATCTATGTTCTTTTTACCTCTTCTTTAGGTATAAGTAAATGCCGTATTATTCTTGCTCATCATTGTCGTTTTTATATTTTCGATCTTTGAAAAAGTCAACCCAAAATGGATTTGCTTCATCAAACAGAATTTTTTGTTCAGGAGTAAGTGCGTGGGGATAATCCCTAAATAGGTTAAACACTTGCTCTCCATCAAATGTAAATAGCCGTTCTCCTACTTTGTCCGACTTTGGCAACCAAGAAAACTTCAGTTCTTTCTTATCTGACATAACCACTTTCTCCTCTCATCTGTGCTGATTCATCTGTATTGATGTATCCCAAAAGATTCAGAAATTCTGCATTGTTTTGCAAAGATTCCAACTCAATAAGGTAGTTAGCATACTCCCTTGATTGCCCATCTTCGCAACCAAACCTTGAATATAATTCGCTTAAGGTGAGAGTATGCCATCCGTTTTCACTTAGAGTTCCACTTTGCAGTTCCAAATATTGATAAATTCCTTCATTGTTTAACCGGACAATAGCAGCGTGCGCTCCGGTTGCCATATAATATTGCCGTCCTTGTTCCATACTCGACATCAATCGCTCTGCGCATATTGTATCATCTGTTCCACGTAAGACTTGTGAATTTACGCCGTCCAAATTAGCAATTTGTTCTATTGACGATCTTGAAGAAAAAACTTCACGGCTTTGACCATCACGAAAATCGTAAACAATGTAACCGGCTCTATTGCCAGCATACGCAAGAGCCAATGAAGAACAAGAGCCTTCGGTCATATCACCGCCGCTTATGTTACTAATGATTTGTTCTTCACTTCTTGAAAAAAAGGCAGTTCGTATAGGTTTGTATTCAACACCTTTTAGTGCATCGTTAATATTCTGACTCCTATTAAAAATGTTAGCAAAGAAGCCGCTTCTACCATTAGAACCAAATGCTCTTGATGTTTCGTAATTACCGCTCGCTATCTGTTCTTGATTTGACAGATATTCAAGTCCCGTATTTTCATATTCCTGCAAACTATTTGCAAGTGAGCCAACGAATTTTTCGCCCTTATATAGAACCTTTAATATTTCGTTTAAGGCTCTGTTGCACTCTTGAACGACATCACCTAATTCTTTATATTTTCTGTCTTTCCATTCACCGCTAAGTTGTTGATACTTTCTCGTCATCGTCGTTCTCGTTGTTTCGATGCTTGAAATTGCCGTTTTAATATTATTCCAAGATTGCAGCAATTCAGTAACATCGGCATTTACCATACTCATAGGACCACCTCCAATATTTTTATGTTGACATCAACCATATACAACAGTTTAATCAAACAGTTTCTTCAGTTCATTTGCAGAAGGAGTTATGTACGGTTTCATTTGGAATGTGTTTTTAACTCCATCCGTGAAATAAACCGTATTATCCCTCAGACCTGCAACCGAAACATTTTCGATAAGATTGTCAGCATCATTAGAGCCAAGAGAGAAGATAATACGCTCAGGAAATTTAGTGAGTATATTTTCACCGTAGTACATACACTCCCTTACAGACTGATATTCAAGCGAAGTAACCACGAAATGGATACCGAATCCTGAGCCATCTTCAATCATCTTAATGAGTTTTTCTCCAACCGACATATTATCGTCGCTACCTCTGTTGGCGAACATATTATTTACCGCCGCAAACGGATCGGCAGGGTTAAACTCAGGTTCAGCAGAAACTTCATCAATAAACTCGCTTTCATCAATCACATCGCCTTTGAACATCGACTTGACAATATCCAAGAATTGAAGGTTCTTAATTACCACGAAAATTACATCATCACTATTCTGCTTCTTCCAAGACTGATAGTTTTGATAGATCTCGTTGATGAACTTTATAATATCAGCACGATCCTGCGCCACTTTGAACTGCGTACTACATTCTCCGAGAGCATCATAAAACTCTGCCGAACCGTCATCGCCAACAAGTTTATCACCGTCGATGCAATATACAGTCGCATTGCGATTAAGCAATGCCGAAATCATATAATTGTTTGAAACGGTATTTGCCATTCTTTCATTAGAGCCGCAAATCAATAGGTTGTGTTTCTTTTTCTTGTCGATGCAAATTGCAAAAGGCGGGGCAACTTTTATGAGCGTACCCATATGGATTTGTGCAGGGAGTTCAGAGGTTACGCCGATGTTTGCATTTGCAAAATAATCAATCAAGTTGGTTGTCCGACTACCTTCAAAAGTCTGTAATGTAGACGGTTGTTCAGCATAGGTTTTACTGATTAAATCAAGATAATACTTTTGCGTGTCATCGTCACAATAGGCGGCTCTGAAACCAATATTGGGCTGCTCGGTATAATCCAAGTTCATAACAGCCGTGCCGATTGGTCCTTTCATCATTGCCAAAGCCTTTGTGTCGTTTTGGTCGGAGAACAAATATCTCGCATCATTCTCGCCGCATTTTAAGCCGATACGGATACGCATTTGCTCAATCGTTCCGTGCGACAAAGTAAGATCAGAAATAACCTTAGTAGATTGCGTTGCCATCAGCAGATGAATACCAAATGCACGACCCTCGGTAACAATTCTCTTTGTTAATTCGGCACAGTTCATTGCAACTTTGCGGTTCGTGGAGTCATTGAACAATATTTGGAACTCGTCCATAATAACTAAAATTCTCGGCAAAGGTTTTCCGGTTGCTTGCTTATATCCTTTAAGGCTTGTCTGACCTGCTTCCTTGAAAAGTGAACCTCTGTGTTCCATCTCGGAAACAAGATTTTCAAGGATGCTCTCACCAAACTCCTGCATTGCATCTAACGCAAGAAGTTGTATATGAGGGAGTTTTACTGATTCATAAATCTTAAATTCAGTACCACTCTTAAAGTCCATAAGATACAAGTGAAGTTGGTCGGGACTATAATGAAGCATACTACTCATAATTAGTGTGTGAAGCAAGGTGGATTTACCTGAACCCGTAGCACCTGCAATAAGCCCGTGATGCGAAGAACCTTCACCGATAGTGATGTTGATAATACTATCTCCGTCACCAACGCCAACAGGGATTTTCAATGATTTAGATGAATCCATTGAGAACAGATCCTTAGAGATAATGTCCTTAAAAGAAAGCCCCTGTTTTTTGATTATTTCGCTCTTTTCAATGTAATCAGCAATAAACGCATCAGTTGCATTAAATGAGAGTGACTCTGGTATGTTTATCTGCAAATTATAAGGCAGCAAACCGTAATGCCCATCTTTATAATCAATAGATGCACAGAATTTTGAAATCTGCTCTAATCTCTCATCAATGCTTTCATAACGAGAGAAAGTAATATTGGGATTGTAACAAATCATCGTAAACACACCGCATTTATTGCCGTTCCTCAAGATGTTCGTCAAAAGGTCGATGCTTCTTCCGTCCATACCACTTGGGAAATCATACAGAACCAAGAGCGTCACGGGTTCGGCTCTATTTGGTGTATTTATGTTGTAGTCAAGAATATCCTTATACCTATTGCCCAATTTTTCTTGTATAAACTCATCAATCTGAGAGTTGATTTTTTGCAGACGATCATACATCTGTTCCTGACTCGTATAAATCTTTTGGTCGAATGTCTCAGGAGAGCGTTTGCGGAAGTCAAGGAACGGAATAATGCTATTGCCTCGCTGCTCACTATCAAATACGCATACATTTACCTTTGTAACAGGCATAAAGGAAAGGAAACTCCAAATCACATGGTGAGTAAAATCAAGCATACCTTTGCTGCTTGCTTCAGGACAATTTAGGAACAAATTGAACGAGTTTTTCAAATCAAAAGTAAGCGGCAATTCGACAAAAGAGGTGTTTTCTGTATCGCCTTTGTGTTCCGTGCCGAACTTATCAAGTATATGCTGATAGCCGATGCTATCAGAAAATACATCAGCAGGGTAAAGAACATTGCCCAATGTAACCAACGAGGGAAATTCGGAATTGATTTCCGGTACTTGTGCGTATGCTCTTTCGTAGCTTTTCATCATTTCGCAAATTTGCTCAATATGAGCATCAAGTTCAACAGAGTCTTTTGCTTCAATGAGTTTTCTAATAAGCGGTGAAAATGCAATGCCACGATTTTTGATACCTTCAAAGATAAGCATATATTTGCTGAAAAACTTCGCAAATTCGATTTTGTCAGGCATTGTATAATAGACGAGAGGAAGCCCCCGCAACACAAAATTTTCACCGTTTTGATTGATAACCGTTGATAGGTCAATTATGGATTGTAAACTTTGCTGATATTCCCGTGAACGGGTATTATCAGGATCAGGCAGATACGAAATTACCGTGTAAATTCCGCATTTACTCCCATTACGCAAAACATTTCTAAGTTCAGCAAGAGTCCTCTCATCAAAACCTCTCGGAAAATCATAAAGCATAATAAACTCAACATTAAGGTCATAGTCGGGCGTATTATTTGCGTAATCAAAAATAGTGTCATATTGATTTCCGAGTTTGTCCTGAAGAATATTCTCTATCTTTTCATTCAACTTGCTGATTTTTGCAGCAACTTCATCTTTGCTAATATAAATTTTTTCTCCAAAAAGTTCAGGCAACTTCTTTTTTGCATCAAAGAATGGGGAAATGCTATTACCACGATTTTCGGGATCGACAATGGTGTATGTCAACTTTTCAACCGGACAAGACGAAAGCAATCCGTACATTATTGAGTGCGTAAACGCTTGTACCATAGAACTATTGCTATTATCATTGACAATCATCCAAACAGGTGCATTTCTTGTAGACATCATAATGGGCAGCCTTATTGCTCCATTTACCAAAAGTTTCGAGCACTTGTCTTTAATGATAGATGCAACTATCTTTGACTGAACGAAAAAGTCTACGGGATAATCAACATAACACATATTCAACACTTCATCTTGGACTTCGTTTGAAGCGTTTACCTTATGTACTACCTTTGCGTAATTTGTCATAATAGCGCACAAATAGTCCACGAACTCATCAGGAAGAACAGCGTCAAGGTTTGTGCAAATTTTGTCTGCAACCTTATCTAAAGTTATAGAATAATTGCTCTCAAAATTTGCGAACTCGTTTTTCTGTCGCTCAACCATACTGCCTCGTTGGGTAAAATAATCCTCTTTGAGTTCGGTAAGGTTTTCTTCGGTGAGTGGTGGAAGCATTTCTTCAATTTCTTTCACAAATGCCGCAACCGTATTTCTTAGGACAATAAGTTCTTCATAGTCTTTTTTTCGTTGGCTTGAAAACAGATAATTCAAGCCATTGATAAGACCGGGGAGAATGTCGTCCGAATACTTTTTATAAAGTGCCTTGAAACTTTCCTTTATCGTTTCGAGTGTGCTGAAATAGTCGGTTGCATCATCATAAGCATCACTCGTGGTATCTGACAAAAGTTCTTCTTTCTTCTTTTTTGTTTTAACATAGTATTTGTCAACACTTGAGAGCTTTTCGTCCAATTTATTGATTTCAGAAAGTATTTTTTTTGCATCAGCAATAGTTTGTTTTGATTTGCTTTGTACCGAAGAACAGTTCGTTTTGTAGGTGCTATCTAAATTTGACAAGTCGTTACTATGTCTGTTTTGAAGCAGTTTTTTATCCTTATCATAATTTGTCTGAGTAGTGTCAATTAAAGATTCAGCACTATCCGCAAATGCATTTAAATCGGCTATTAAAGCAATTATTTCATTTTGGGCTAAAGCCTTCATATATGCTGTCCTTTCTCCTGAAAAGGCTTACTTTTCTTCTAATTCGTAACTACACTCGCCACTACAATCTTTTCCAAAGCCAACCACAAGCGAAGTGGTTACTTGCAGCGGATAACTAAAGATTTCAACCATTTCTCCACCTATGGCAGGGTCGCTTGTGTTACATACGAGAGTGTATTGTTTTAGGTTGTTTAACAAACGAGGGATATATCCCTCATTAGTGGAGTTCAAAATATCAATAATCAACTTTATACCTATGCTTGTAATAAAGTTGATGTCCACGGAAATGCCGGGTTCAAATTTAACACTTTCAACATCTTCCTGATTGGAATAAATGTGATGATTGGCTTCGACACGACCCGAAAGATCTCCGCTGCCCAATGCACATTTGTAACAAGGCATATTCTTATGCGGAATATGATAGAAAATTTCGCCTGCATACGCCCTTTCCCAAAAGCCGATAGAGATAAATGCTGCATCAAAATAGATAGCGATTTTATTTGCATAAACATCTGCCGTTCTGTTATCGCCACACCCCACAAATATGGTTTCATATGGCGTACACATCTCGTCAAGAATCTCTTTAGGAATGTTCTGTATAATGCCCCCAAAGGTTTTAACATTGGCTTTAGGGTTGATATTCAAAATCTTTCTTTTTAGAGCGTTTACCTTTAAATCGCCAACATCTTCAATGCCGCACTGATGGCGGCAGACATTATGGTACTCAAGAGTATCTGCATCACATAGTACATACTTTTCAACACCTGCTCTTGCCAACTCCATAGCAACCAAACTGCCGACAGAACCACAGCCGATAATAACTGCACATTTTTTCTTCATAACATCTGTTTCAAGAATGCCTTTGTTTCTCGAAAAAATGCTTTGGTACAAACCATATGACTCGGTTACAATTTTTTCTCCACTCCAATAGAACTCGATTTCATCATTGTTAATCACACCACAGAACCCGTTGGCAGAAGGGGTGCTACCTTCAGGAAGGACATCACCAAGATATTCCCCTCGATCAGATAATTCATTAGGGAATACATTGAAGATGCCTGTATCTTCAAAATACTTACCATAAACTTTTATACACTCCTTGTTGTGGAGTTGTTCTTCGGAAATAAAAACTGTAAGAGGTATGTCCTCTCCAAAGAAATTTTTAGGTCTTTTAATTTCCATCTGCTTATTCCTCGTTTCTATTGAATCTAATTATCTTAATAACGGAATCAACAATTCCGGTTTGTTTTCGCTGCTTTATTCTGCCATCAACATTTTCTTTCTTATCTCGTTCAGATTTTGCTTTCTTAAATGCGTCAGTAAATAGTCCTCTACGATACACATAACATTTATCCTCATAAGAAAGAATAATAGCGTGCTTAACAACAGAAAGCATAAAATACAGTTTTGTTATTTTATCTATTTCTTCTTGATAGACAGTTAGATAGTTGTCATCGAGTGACATTGCGGCTTCAATTCCAATGGTATCTGCCATAAAAGTCAAATCATCTACGATTTCATCAATTAGTTTTTCTTGTGTTGATTCCTCGCTAAGCAGATTGTTTGTTTCAACATCCGTACACTCATCATCCTCCATCTGCGGTAAAATGAATTTCATAAAAGACGCCAAACTGAGTGCTTTATGGTATCCTTCATTTGCATTTCTGTTTGTTGCAGATGGATAAAGAATATTGTCCATAATGGAATAGAATCTTTCCGGTGTTTTGAACTTTAATAATTCATCCGGAATGAGATTGTCGCCAACATCATATGCAATTTTTCTATAACGACAAGGTCTTTCAACCTGATACATCGTAATTCTAAAAGTAGGGTCAATGTTGACTAATGCCGAGATAGCACCTTGTTTTCTCATAGATGCATACTTAGCATTTGTTCCGTCATCCGTTGATGAAAATTGGTCAAAAGAGCCGGGATGACGATGCCATAGACCGATTAAAGTCAATTGCTTATCATACAGATTTGCAATTTTGTTTATTAAGTGTTGAGTGTATTTCTGATCATATTCAAAATACGCAATTTCAAAAATTGACTTTGGGCCGGGGTCTATGGCTTCGATAATATACCAAGTATCATCTTGCACGGTTCCTAAAAACAAACCACCGGTTTCCGTTTTAATCTTTTCAGTTGTTTCAGCTAAAACAGAAGCGTATGCTCTGTTTGAAAAAACTACTCTCATATTGTTGAACCTCCAGCCTAAAAATAAAACCTCCAAACCCTCATTGCTTTTGCAAGAGAGTTTGGAGGTTTAGGCATTTAATAGTTGCCTTCCATAGCGACATCATCGCCAATCTCACCGTTTAACCACATCTCGCAAAGAATAATCCATTTGCAAGCCCAGCTCAACGCTGATGCAGCAGAAGTGGATTGTGTCACATCTCCCTTGAAATACTTTGGATCAGCAGTACAAATAAAGTATTCTTCATTACGACCAAACTGATCTCGATAAATATGAGGCAGACCAAGACCGAAACCTCTACGACAAACTTCATCGTAGTTGTTATTGTAAGTAGCCATAACACTCGGCATTACTTTGTCTGCAACATCTTTAAGTCTTGGACTCAAAGGAAGGATTTGAACTGTTCCACCGTATTCATTTGCACTTCCGACGTGCGGATGGGTGTTCTTGTAGATGAGCATAATGTCCCATACCATACCGCCTTCTCCGGTAGGTTGAACCTTGCCACGCCAATACAGTCTGCCCGAACCATCTTGAAGTTGATTGATTGTAAATGACGGGAAAAACTTTTTCATTGCCGCAACTTCCATTTGATAAAGTTGCGGATCACTTTGATACCAGTAGTAAGCCATTTGTGATCCCCCTTATGCTAATTTGCCATCGGGAACCTGAATACCTGACAAACCCTGATCCTGTGCATCTTCTTTCTTTTCCACTTCGCCACTTGCAGTAACTACGACTGGCTCACCAGTACGAAGTGCTTCTGCTAAGGCTCGCCTTCTTGACGCAACAGCGTCATTCGTGTTGTTATCCATTATTATCCTCCTTGAAAACAAGAAAAGTCCGAACTAATAAGCATATATACAATGCATTTGTTTATGCGGCGTTAAAGTTTCTGATAATCTCACCATTCTCATTGATAGAAGCCATACACTGTCTGATATTTGCTTCAGCAGCAGCTTCACCCTGAGACTGAACCATTTGAGCAAAGGAGTTGTTTGCCAACTCGCTTTTCTCATTCAGAAGCGTTGCTATATCGACGCCTCTATTCTGATTACGGATCATAGTGTATTCCATATAATCTTTCATCTGAGCAAGAGCAGCAGTATCTTCTTCAATGAACTTCGAGGTCTTTATAAGATATGTAATGCACTGAACTACTTTAATAATCGTTTTGATAGGTGCAATAACCAAACCGCCTATACACGCACCGATGAATCCTGCAAGAGATCTTCCTGCGGGGTTATTCCACCAGCCGCTTACTGCGGACTTAACCCAAGTCCAAAACGACCCGAACCAAAGCATACAGAAAATTGCGGCTCCTGCCCCTCCGCTTGATCCAACGCCGAGACCGATAAGCATACCAATGATTGTGGCAACAAACAGACCGATAATTTTTCCCTTCTGAGATTTTAACTCAGAAACATTTTGAGCGACTAATTCCTGCGTACAATCGTAGCAGAGTGCTTGACCTGCATACTCCCCAATAGCAACTCCATACGAATCAAAACAGTCTTTGCACAAATACTTGCCGCATTTTACGCACTGAGCAACGGCAGGTTCATCATTGTGATAATAACATACAGGTCCGTTATGTACGGGAGTCTTGGGTGGGGTAAATGTTTGAGTTGGTGGTGTAAAGGTCGGAATAGAATCCGCACCGCTATTGTTTTTTACTTGTTCGTTATCCATTCTTAAATTTCCTCCTAATTCTCAACCTATCAATAGGTTAAAATTTCACTTTATTGTATTGGTCTAAAGATTGAGCCAGTTTCTCCAACTTTGGCAATGCCGCATTCAGCGTATCAATAGGTGTTGCAGTTAATCGTGCGATCTGTTGCATTAACATATTGAATTGTGCTGCCTGAGCGTCGTCCCAGTTGGATGTTGCAGACATTCCCGACTTAATACCACTACTAATTCGTTCAATGTCACGAATGGTATTGGAAATGTCTTTTTTCATCTCCCTGATCGTTTCGGGAGAAGCTTTTACTGCCATATTTGTCTACCTCCCTTACAGATTGACTTGCTCATATTCGCCAACAGCCTGAAGCAAATCACTAAGTTTACCCATACATTCTTGCAATTCGGTTATGGGCTTTGTTAAAGCGCTGCAACATTCCTCGACAATACCGCCCAGTGCAGCATACTTTTGGTCTTTCCAACCTCCTGAACCGGCTTGCTGATAGCTTCTTTGCAGGCTCTTTGATGCGCTCTCCAATTCGTGAATTGATGTTTTGCAACAACTAATACCACCTTGAATAGCCGCACTTTCAACAGATACACCGCTTGCCATTTTTAGACCTCCTAACTTATTTATTTATTTGTTAAAGGCTCAGCCTTAGAACAATCATAATATGTGCTTATTTATTGCTGATGTACAATTCTTCCTCTTACTCTTACGGGAATTGAATAACCCAATATTTGAGCGAGCATTACCCGATGCCTACCTCCGCCGGACAATTCATAAAATCCGTCACCTACATATACTGTTGGATGGTCTGAACTATCAGTATTAAAAAACAAACTTGCGCAAGCACCGAGCCTATCATCCGACATTAAATTTGATAAACTATCTCCGCTATCTATTCTTTCTTGTACTTCAGGAATCAATCGTGCAATAGCTTCAAATGATTCATAAGTGCCTCCGCTACGTCCCCAAAATGATTGCGGATTGTTTATCTCTCTATCAGAAATCATATCTATACCTGCAATCTCTCTTGCGTTTATAGTCCTTATCTCAAACGCATCAAAGTTTTCATAAGTATAGTCGTCATCATTTCGAGAATATACATCATATGCTTCATGGCAAGCAGATATAACTCCCCACGACCCATTAGCCATTCTTTCAATAGGCAATCCACAAAAATGATTTTCACTATCTGGCAGTTCAGGACAATTTAAATTTGATGCTCCACAAACCCGATTATGTGGTTCTTTCCATTCCGAATTTTGAGAATTTATATTGTCCATTAACTGTTCCTGTGTTCTATTTCCGTAATGCGAACCTATTCCAACATTTGCAGACAAGTATTGTTCGATGCTCTCAATACACCTATCAATAGCACTTGAATTATCTCGTGTTCGTTCAGATGCATTTCCTTCAAACTTTTTCGTTGCAGCAACATAAGAATTTAAATCCGCTTCAACTCGACTATATGTAGCATTCAAGCGTTCAAGCTTATCTTTCATCTTATTGCATCTGTTCTTTTGAACAGATAGTTCACTCTCACATTGGGCTTTTTGAGATTTTGCTGAATTTATCGTCTGTTGAAGTTCAGCTTTTCTCTGCTCAGAATTTTGCAACTCACTTTCTAATTGACTTTTCTCTGCTTCACATTGCGAAACTTGCCGACTCAAAGCGTTGATTTGCTCTTGAATTTGCTGACGCTTGTCATCATCTTCCGTATTTGAAAGTTGCGACCGTAGTGAAGCAATCTGCGAATTTAATGCTGAAATTCTCGAATTAAGAGAACGAATATTATTCTCTAATTGGGGAATTCTTGCAAGGAGAGCATTATACTGATTTGTTGCTTGTTCGATCTTTGCCTCCAAATTTGAAATTTGCTTATTCAATATTGCAATCTGAGTTTCAACCTGTGCTATCTCTGTTTTTGTCAGATTGATCTTGCCTTTACATTCTTCGGTGATGTCATCAGCATTATCTGTCGCTCTCATTGATAATCCGCTTATGTCGGTTTGGAAGGTCGATAAGGCGTTTTTTACAGTTTGCAATGCTTCAGTTGTTACATCTGCCACTCTATGACCTCCTAATATTTTTCTGACGCTATCTTGTTAAATTTGTCTACCGATGAGCAACATCTGTCTCCGGCAATCATAATGTCCTTTGAGTTGTTTGCAACCTCACCTATTGAAGCCGACAATTCAGAAAATTTTTCGTCTTTCCACAAAGACGAGGCTCGGCTTATTCCGGCACTCAAATTCTTGATAGAGGACTGAAAAATTTGCATTTCTTTTCTTATTTTTTCAGTTCCCATATACTACTCTCCATTTGCTTGATCCATTTTTCCTGACAACCAGCACTCATCTAAACGATAGGGGAAAGCATCAAGTTGTCGGATGGTGTAATGCGTATTTGGATTATAGTCAAAAAACAAAATCAATGACATATATGTGTTCCAAGTCATTTTCCTTTTTTGCATTTCTACCGCATTGTAGGTTTGTCTTGAAACGCCAATCGCATTTGCAATCTCATCTTGAGTGGCTTTTGCCGCCCCTCTTAGTGCAGGAAGTTCTTTTGTTAAACGAGCAATCAGTTGACTTTTTTCCTCCGAGGTGAAATTCCAATAACTCATATAGTTTTTTCTGCTAGTCTGACTCATTTAATCCTTCCTTTGAATAATTTTCGTAGAGTAATCTCCTTGACGAAAAGAAGCGGAAAAAC
>URCX01000015.1 GCA_900546465.1 uncultured Bacteroidota bacterium
ATGGGAATGATAAACGCCGTAGGCTTGCAAAATAAGGGCGTTGATTACTTTTGTGAGCAAATATATCCTCTAATAAAGGATTATAAGACAAATGTGATTGTCAATGTTTCCGGCTCCTCAATAGAAGAATATTGCACAGTAGCAGAAAAAATATCCGAGCTTGCAAATATTCCGGCAATAGAACTGAATATCTCATGTCCTAATGTGAAGAAAGGTGGAATGGGTTTCGGTACCAATCCCGACATGGCGGAGGAGGTTGTATCGCAAGTAAGGAAAGTCTATAAGAAACACTTGATAGTCAAATTAACTCCTAATGTAACCTCCATTGCAGAAATAGCAAAAGCCGCTGAAGGAGCAGGGGCGGATTCTCTATCAATGATAAACACTGTTTTGGCAATGGCAGTTGATGCGGAAAAGCGAAAAGCTGTTCTTTCAACCATTACAGCAGGCTTATCAGGTCCGGCAATAAAGCCCATAGGTTTGAGGTGCGTATATCAAGCCTCAAAAGCAGTGAAAATTCCAATCATAGGCTTGGGAGGAATAAGTAATGCAACCGATGCAATAGAGTATATCTTGGCAGGAGCAAGCGCTATACAAATAGGTACTCAAAATTTCATCGACCCTTGCATCGGAAAGAAAGTCGTTGAAGGAATGCAAGAATATCTTGATAGTCATAACATAAAGCATATTTGGGATATCCGAGGAGTAATTTAATAGGAATATCCATACCCAATAAGCGATAAAAGAGGTGTCAGAAGATTTCTGACACCTCTTTTTTACAATTTTCTTTTTCAAGTTTTCCTCCCGCTCTTTACTCTATTAATTCAATCAGAGAAGTCCTACCTTTTCGCTTTCTTTTCTGTCATTTTCGGAATGGGAGGGAATATAAAAAAGGAGCGACTTTGAAGAGTCGCTCCAATATAAAATTATGAAGAAAAAGAACTTTTATCCCAAGAATGCAAGCAGTACACCTGCGGCTACTGCCGAACCGATGACACCTGCAACATTCGGACCCATGGCATGCATTAGCAAAAAGTTGCCGGGATTGCACTCTTGTCCCACATTCTGAGACACACGTGCTGCCATAGGAACCGCAGATACTCCTGCTGAACCTATAAGAGGATTGATTTTGTTCTTTGAAAAGAGGTTCATGAACTTGGCAAACAAGACTCCGGCTCCGGAACCGAGGCTGAAGGCTATAATTCCCATCAAAAGAATGGATAAAGTCTGCAAATTCAAGAATGTACTCGCCGTTGCCGTTGCTCCAACCGAAATTCCGAGGAATATAGTACAGATATTCATCAATTCATTCTGCACTGTTTTGCTCAATCTTTCGGTTACTCCGCACTCACGAAGGAGGTTACCCAACATCAAACAACCGATTAGCGGTGCTGCGGAAGGCAAAAGAAATGAAATAACAGCGGTTACGACTATCGGAAAGATGATTTTCTCTTTCTTTGAGACCGTTCTCAACTGTTTCATGACTATTTCTCTTTCCTCTTTCGTTGTCAGTGCTTTCATAATCGGCGGTTGAATTACCGGAACCAAAGCCATGTAGGAGTAAGCTGCCACTGCTATGGGACCCAATAACTCAGGTGCAAGTTTGGATGTAAGATATATAGCCGTCGGACCGTCTGCACCTCCTATGATTCCTATGGAACCGGCTTGTTCGTAGGTAAAGCCCAAAGCCAATGCTCCGAAGAAAGTTGCGAAAATGGCAATCTGAGCTGCTGCTCCCAAAAGAAAACTCTTAGGATTAGCCAATAGTGGACCGAAATCGGTCATCGAACCTACACCGATGAAGATTAAGCAAGGGTATATGCCGAGTTTGACGCCCAAATACAAGTAGTCTATCAATCCGACATTGTTTGCATCGACAAATTGCGACCATTGAACATGACCTTGTGCGAATAACTCCGGATGATACAGCCCTGCACCCGGCAAATTACTCAAAAGCATACCGAATGCTATCGGAAGCAACAATAAAGGTTCAAATTTCTTCACTATGGCAAGATATAGTAACAAGAAAGATACCAATATCATCACCAAACAAAGACCGTTCCCCACTTGGACAAACCCCATACTGTTGAAGAATTTCTCCATTTTGGTTCCTATAGTCTCATCATCGGAAGCAGTTGTTGTCGCTTGCTCGGAGGCAGTCGGCATTGTAACCGCTGCTTCTGTCGTTACGGCAGCTGCATTCTCCTCATCGGTGTTTGCGTTGGCAACAAACGGAAGAAAGAACAAAGCCACCAATGCAGCGATTTTCAAAAGATATGATTTCAACTCTTTCATCTTTCAAAGTTTTAATGATTAAGCCAAATCTACCAAAGCATCATCTTGTGCAACGGTTTGTCCGGCTGAAACATATACGGCCTTCACTTCGCCATCGCGAGATGCGAGAATGTTGTTCTCCATTTTCATGGCTTCCATGACGAGTAAAACATCTCCACGCTTAACTTTGTCGCCGACTTTCACGTTAATTGATGAAATTGTTCCCGGTAGAGGCGATGTTACTGCTTGTTTTCCTGATGCCGGCTTAGGAGCCACTCCTACTGTACCCTGAGGGTTAGGTGTGTGCATGTGAGCCGCAGACGGAATGGCAACCTTCTTGGCTACCGGTGCAGTTGCTGCCTTTTTCTTTTCGTATGCAACATCGTACGACATTCCGTTTACCTCAACATTGGCTTTATTGTGGTCGGTTACTTTAACGGTAACATCGAAATTCTGATCGCCTATTGTTATCTTAAACTTGTTCATATCTTTCTATTTGATAAAGTTTCTTACATTGTAAATTTTGGAACTCCAAGGAGAGTAACGTTTCTCCACTTCCTCAATGGTGATTACATGAGGCTCATCGTCGTGAGCATCGAAATACAAATGCATTGCCATTGCAATGGCTGCTTGTTCGAGTGGAGTCGGATGAGAATCCGTTGTTGAAGCGACTTTATTACTACTTGCGGTATCCTGCTTTGCAACAACAGATTTCTTGCCACCTTTAACAGCAGCAGACAAAACCTTTATGAAGCCTATAAGAAGCACCAATATCAAAAAAGTACAACCTATTCCGATACCACAAAGCACAAGAGCGAAACTCCAACTTATACTTAGTACTGACATATTACAAAGGTATATTGGAATGTTTCTTCATAGGATTAGTTACACGCTTCGTTTGCAAAGACTGGAACGCACGTATTACACGGAAACGAGTGTTTCTTGGTTCGATTACATCGTCTATATATCCGTATGAAGCAGCCTTGTAAGGGTTTGCAAATGTCGTATTGTATTCTTCTTCTTTCTCTGCAACGAACTTTGCTTTCTCCTCAGGATTGCTTATTGCAGACAATTCTTTACCATACAATATCTCGATTGCACCCTTTGCTCCCATAACTGCAATTTGTGCCGTAGGCCATGCGTAGTTGAAGTCTCCACGTAATTGCTTACAAGACATAACGTCGTGAGCTCCGCCATAAGACTTACGCAAAGTAACGGTTACTTTCGGAACAGTTGCTTCGCCGTATGCAAACATCAATTTTGCTCCGTGAGTAATAATTCCGCCATACTCCTGAACACGTCCCGGCAAGAAACCCGGTACATCTACCAAGGTCAATATCGGAATATTGAAGCAATCACAGAAACGAACAAAACGAGCAGCCTTACGAGAAGCATTTATATCCAATACTCCGGCAGCAACGTTCGGTTGGTTTGCAATAATACCCACAGAAGCTCCGCCCATACGGCAGAAACCTACTATTATATTACGAGCGAAACGTTCGTGAACCTCCAAGAATTTACCGTCATCGACAATGGAATTTATCACTTCCATCATATCGTAAGGAAGGTTAGGATCATCAGGAATGATAGCGTTCAATTTGTCCTCCAAACGATCAAACGGATCATTGCAAACAGTCGTAGGAGCTTCTTCCAAGTTGTTGTTGGGCAAATAAGACATCAATTCTCTTATCATTGCCAATCCTTCTTCTTCTGTCGAAGCAAGAAAATGCGAAACGCCCGACTTTGAAGAGTGTACGGCTGCACCACCCAAATCCTCAGAAGAAATATCCTCTCCTGTTACTGTCTTAACCACCTTCGGACCTGTAACAAACATACATGACGATTGGTCGGTCATTAGAATGAAGTCGGTCAATGCCGGTGAATAAACTGCTCCTCCGGCACATGGTCCGAAGATAGCAGAAATTTGAGGCACAACTCCTGAAGCCAAAATATTGCGTTCAAAGATCTCTGCATAACCTGCCAAAGAGTTCACACCCTCCTGAATACGGGCTCCGCCGGAATCGTTCAATCCTATGATAGGAGCTCCAACCGTCATGGCCCTATCCATGACATTGCAAATCTTTGCAGCCATCATCTCGGACAAAGCACCGCCGAATACGGTGAAATCCTGTGCGAACACAAAGACAAGACGTCCGTTGATTGTACCTTGACCTGTTACCACACCATCGGAAAGGATTTTCTTATCCCCCATTCCGAAATCATGGCAACGATGCGTTACAAACATATCAAATTCCTCGAAGCTGTCCTTATCCAACAGCATTTCGATTCTTTCTCTTGCAGTTAATTTTCCTTTGGCATGTTGAGCGTCTATCCTCTTGATTCCTCCGCCCAACTTAGCTTTCTCTCTATTATCAAGCAACTGCTTGATTTTTTCTTCAATAGCCATTAGTCTAACTCCTTATTGAAAATCCTATAACTATTTGCAGCAAAGCTCTGTCAAAACTCCCAAAGTGGATTTAGGGTGCAAGAAACCTATCTTCAAGCCTTCGGCTCCGCCTCTCGATTGTTTATCGATTAACTTAATGCCTTTCTCTTGTGCATCATTCAATGCCGTATCGGTGTTTTCAACTGCGAAAGCTATGTGATGAACCCCCTGACCTCTTTTTTCAATGAAAGAAGCAATTGTACTGTCAGGACTTGTAGCCTCCAACAATTCTATTTTCACTTCTCCGATTTTGAAAAATGCAGTTCTCACTTTTTGATCTGCAACTTCCTCAATGTTATAGCATTTCAAGCCCATAACATTTTCCCAATACTTGATAGCTTCGTCCAAATTGGCAACAGCTATACCGATGTGTTCAATGTGTGTTGGTGTCATATTTTATTGTATTTATAATGATTTCTCTAATATCCGTGTTCCCAAAAAATTAAGGTGCAAAATTACTGACTTTTTTCGTTTCCGGCAAAAGAAAAAGCCAAATAATTTGCACCGACTTCCGCAAGCCGTCTTTTGCTATGAATGTTTATCGAATTTAATTCCGTAAACTATTGATTCCAACTGCATAAGCTGATCTCTCTTCGGATGTCTCGGCGAATAAAGGAAACAATCGATCATCACAAAACGATTATTCGCCTTATCCTTGAAACAATAATTGACAAAAGGACCTCCCATCCAATCATTGAACAATCTCCACAAACCTCTCGTCTCCACTGCTTCAAGATTTCCGATTTTCACCTGCTGCCTTTCACAAAGAAATCTTGTTTCCGTACCCATGTAAGAGCCTTTTGCAGGTCCGGGAATATATTGTTTTGCAATCTTATCCCTCAATTCCAATATCTTTTCTTCCTTGAACAATCCCTCACCCGTATAAGGCATGGTATAAATCATAATATCCAAACTTCCGTCCTTAGGTTCCTTCCTCAACCAAACGAAATTATCCTCTTCCGTTGCCATATAAAACTCATCGGAAACAGTAAGCCAAAAGCCGAACTTCTTTTTCAATTTACGGGTAACTTCCGTATTCTCCAATTTTCTGAAAGCGGCATACACTCTTTTGTGTTCATTCTCATAGAACTTATTCCTTATAAAGCCTTCATAACGGGCGATCAAAGCAAAAAGGCTGTCTCTATTATCGACCGAAAATTCAAAGTATGCTTGCGGATAAGACTTATAATCAATCGCCTGTTTCAATTTATTTGGATTACCAGGTTTCAAATCTATTATTATCACATTACGATGCTTCTGCAACATATCCGAATTAAAAAAGCCCTTAGGGTTCATTTGCACCACATCGAATAAAGGTTCCGGCTGCGACAAGCCCTTGCACGCTTTCATGAAATACGTACCCACAGAATCCTTCACCTCGCCATTGTAAAGTTCTTCCGGCACCACCAAAACAACCTCCAATGTCTTTCCCCCCGAAGTAGGCAAACCCTTGGAGTCCGTATCCTGCTTTGTATCCTTTTTTGAACAAGCAGTAAACAACAAAGCTGCCGAAGCAACAAAAAAAGCCAATGTCTTGAAATATGTCTTACTCATAAATCCCATGATTTTACCGCTTGCAAAGATAATCAATTCCTTTCAATAGTAGAAATACCTCAGCCCAAAAACTCTGCATCTGCCATATTTACCACTCAGGACAAGCTCTTTATTCCGCATTTTATCCCGAATTGTAAAAACAAAACAGTAATTCGCCGGAATAAATCGTTGTATTATAATGAAAAAAATACCAATCTATTTTCGACTTTGCTGTTTCTGCATTATCAATGCTTTAAGACAGTCCTGCTTAGCTCGAATTTTCAAACGCCTTTTTGGTTTTCCCGACCACAAAGCTGTATCGAAGAACTATCGTGTCTCTTCCAAGAGTTCTCGATTGACTTCCAAGGGGCTGTACTTATGCTCCGAACTGCATTTGTCTTTGAATACATTATTCTTTCCGCAAACACAGGAAGTTCTGTCGCCGGTTATAGGGTCAACACTGGCACAACTGCGTTTGAATTGACCGTTTTTTTGTAGAAACATTTTGATGCCTATAAAACAAAAGCATAAGGCAAGTAAGATGACCGTTACTACGGCTACCGATAACAAGGTTTTCATATCTTTATTCTTTATTTTTTGTGTCTATAATAATGGTTGTGGGACCGTTGTTGACCAATTCTATCTGCATATCGGCTCCGAATATTCCGGTTTTCACTTCTTTGGGAAAGCCTTGCTGTATTGTGGCAACGAATTTCTCGTACATAGGTTTTGAAAACTCCGGTTTGGCTGCTCTTAGATAGCTTGGTCGATTACCTTTCTTTGTGCTTGCATGGAGAGTGAACTGACTTACCACCATCAACTCCCCGTTCACGTCCTCGACAGAAAGATTCATCACTCCTTCTTGGTCATCGAACACTCTCAATCTGCGTATTTTGCCGCTTAACCATTCGATATCCTCCTCCGTATCGCTCTCCTCTATACCCAAAAGCACCATCAAACCTTCACTTATCTCGGAATAAGGCTGCGAATCTGTTTTTAGAATGGCTCGTATTACTTTTTGTATGACTGCTCTCATGCTTTCCCTCTTATTTTGTTTGCCATTGAGGCATTTGCACCTCTTCTCCCCTGACTATATTCACGTAATTGGAGTATCTTTCCTGCGATATTTCACCCTCTTCCACTGCTTTCTTTATAGCACAGCCCGGTTCATGGAGATGAGTGCAGTTGTAGTATTTGCAATCTGAGAGTTTGGCTCTCATTTCAGGATAATAACGTGCCACCTCTTCTGCTTTGAAATCCACCATACCGAAAGAACGTATTCCGGGAGTGTCTATTATGTCGCCACCGAAAGCCAATGGATACATCTGAGCAAAAGTTGTGGTATGTCGTCCTTTGAGATTACTCGACGAAATGGCTGATGTCTTCAAATTAAGTGAAGAATCAAGAGCATTGACCAAGGCACTCTTACCCACTCCGGAATGTCCCGAAAGCATGGAAATTTTGTTTTGCAAAATTTGTTTGAGCTTTTCCAAGCCTATGTTCTCGATCGCAGAAGTTTCCACACAGGTATAGCCGACTTTTTCGTATATCGACTTCACGTAATCGGCATATTCTCTTATCTCATCATCATAAAGGTCAATTTTGTTGAAGACAAGAACACACGGAACCTTGTAAGCCTCGCAGGTAAGCAGGAAACGATCTATAAATCCGGTGCTTGTTCGTGGTAAAACGGCAGTTACAACCAATAAGGCTTGATCCATATTGGCTGCAATGACATGTGTTTGTTTTGAAAGCTTGGTTGCTTTTCTTATTATATAGTTTTTACGTTCCTCAATGCTACATATCAAACCGTAGGCATTCGATTGAGAGGGAATAAACTCCACTCTGTCTCCCACTGCCACCGGATTGGTGGACTTTATGCCGCTTATCTTGAAACGTCCCTTTATGCAGCATTCATATTCCTTGCCATCTGCGTCCCTTACAGTATAATGACTGCCTGTATTCCTGACAACAATACCTTTGTTCATTGTTTTATCTGCTTTGAACGCCGCTTGCGTTTTTATCATCGGCGTTTGCGGAAGGCTCCTGTTCCAAGAGAATAGTATCAATGTAGTTTTTAAGTGCTTCTTTGCCCATTGCACCTGTCAAAATTTGCGGTTCCTTGCCCATAGGTGCAAAGATAATGGTCGGAATGCTGTTTATGCCGATTTCTTTCGCCAAGTCCTTATGCTTATCCACATTTACCTTATATATGTATATCCTGCCGGCATATTCTTTTGCCAATTCCTGCAAAGGCTTCTCCACAATCTTGCAGGGTTTGCACCAATCGGCATAGAAATCCACTATTGCGGGTTTGTCTCCAAGGTAATTCCAAGAAAGAGGGTTCTTTTCGTAGTTTGCCACCTTGCTTAGAAATTCTTTCTTGCCTATTTCGATAGGTTTCTTTTGAGCAAAAACAACTGTCGATACGCACATCAAAAGTGCAAAAAAGGTAATTCGTAATGTTTTCTTCATTATATGATTCCGTTTTTTCGGCTTTTCACTATCCGGAAGACTTGAAAACACTCAATCTTTCCGCTCAAACAAAAGCCTGATTATTCAATAAATTCTTATCAATCCGTAATCGTTTCCGTTTAGCACAAAGGTGTAATCGCCTGAGGGAATTTCCTCTATCATATATCTGAAATTCCTTGCGCAAAAGCAGTCTTCAGACTCCTTCAATGGTTCTTCCTCAACAATTATACTATCCTCCACCACCTTCGCCTTTACTTTCATTTCCGCAGATTTACATGCCACAGGCACATTCTTACGTATTATCTCCATTCTATTATCCCCTATCCAACGATGAACCGTTGTCGAATGCTTGGCAAGGGCTTGAAAGTTTTCACCCTTCTGCATACAATCGGACAACACATCGACTTTGATTTCCAAATCCTCCGATGAGCTTTTTGAACAGGAAACAAAGAACAATATCGCAAAGCATAACGATACTGCATAAATAATTCTTCTTTGCATAAAACCGGTATTGTATATCTGTTTACGGACAAACGAAGGAAAATACTTATTATTGTTTGCCTTAGTAAGCAAACAGTAAAGCCGCTCTTTATCGAGCGGCTTTACTTCTTCATTCTTTCGAGGTCTCTTCCAGAGTCGAACTGGAGTAAACGGTTTTGCAGACCGGTGCCTAACCTCTCGGCCAAGAGACCCTTTGTATTTGCGTTTGCAAAGGTACGACTTTTTGCTCAATTACCAAACTTTCTGCAAACTTTTTCGGTCTTTTATCGCTTCTCTTCTTGGTAAAGAGTCTGTAAGACCAAGCCTTGCCGTCTTTTGTCTTTATGATACTCAAGCAATAAGGCTGAGGAATATATCATATAATTGCTTGCTTACGGTCTTCAAGTCGATTTCTTCACCAACTTCTTTTTGCATTGAAGTTACTCCTTTATCCGTGAAGCCGCAAGGATTGATATAGTTGAAGTATTCGAGCTTTGTGTTGACGTTAAGGGCAAATCCATGCATGGTGATACCACGTGAGGCTTTCACACCTATGGCACATATTTTCCTCGCTTTCGGACTGTGAGCGTCCAACCATACCCCCGTTGCACCTTTCAACCTTTCGCATTTTATGGAATACTCCGCCATAAGTCTTATGACGCTTTCCTCTATTGTCTCTATATATGTTCGCAATGTCAAACCCAAGGCATCTATATCCAAACTCGGATAACCGACTATCTGCCCGGGACCGTGATAAGTTATATCCCCTCCTCGGTTTATGTGATAAAAGGAAGCATTTATCTTCTTCAAGAATTCTTCCTTTGCCAAGAGGTTTGACTCTTTTCCATGCTTGCCGAGGGTATATACATTGGGATGTTCGCAAACTATGAAGTCCTGTGATATATCACCTTCGGAGAGCAATTTACGTCTTACCTTATCATTGAAAATTGTTTCCTGCTCCTGCAAAGCAGCAGCGTAATCTTTCAATCCCCAATCAATGAAACCGATTTCCATCTTCTTTGTTTTTGTTGTTTATCAAAGCATTTCGTCAAGACTTTGAAAGGGAAAACATTTCTTTATAGCATTCGGGAAATCAACCCTTTGCAAAGAAAAAAAATAAAACGCCGATTTGTCGAGCGTAAAACGGCGTTTTAGCAAGCACGAATCGGCGTTTTAATTTTTTCTTTCGGCGATTCATTTCAGCGAAAAGCCGTTCCCTCTAAATCTATGTGAATTTATAATTCCACCTTTGCGGCAATCTGTTCGGCTATTGCCTTCATCTGTTCGGCAGGAAGGGAGAGTTTGTCCTTTGCAAAGTTCAAATCTCCTACCGCTTTCAAAGGGACAAGATGTATATGTGCATGTCTGACATCGAGACCTATCACTGCCATACCTACTTTCTCACAAGGAATGACTTGTTTTATCGCCTTGGCAACTTTCTTTGCAAAAAGATGGAGATGTGTGTACAAATCATCATCAATATCAAAGATATAATCAAGCTCTTGTTTGGGAACGATGAGTGTATGCCCCTCTGCCAAAGGAGAAATATCAAGAAAGGCATAGCATTTATCGTCCTCGGCTATTTTGTATGAGGGAAGTTCCCCTTTTATTATCTTGGTAAATATAGATGCCATGGCTTAGTCCCTCGTTATCTTGGTGATTTGTAATTTCATTATACCGGCAGGCACTTCTATTTCGGCTATATCCCCTACCCTCTTACCAAGCAAGCCCTTTGCTATGGGTGAAGTGATGGAGAGTTTGCCGACCTTTATATTGGCTTCGCTTTCAGGAACAATTTCATAGGTCATGCTCTTCTTCAATGCAAGGTTTATGAACTCCACCTTGGACAATAAAAGCACCTTGGAAGTATCTATCTTTGACTCGTCCAACAATCGTGCATTTGCTATCAATGCTTGTAACTTGGCAATCTTGGCTTCCATAAGTCCTTGTGCCTCTTTAGCTGCATCATATTCGGCATTCTCGGACAAATCTCCCTTGTCTCTTGCCTCGGCTATGGCTGCCGATATTGCGGGTCTTTCAACGGTTATCATATGTTGCAACTCGTCTTTGAGCTTTTGGAGACCCTCCTTTGAATAATACTTGATTTCTGCCATTTTCTCTTTGTTTTTTATCGATTAAAAATAAATCGAAGGCTGCTTGTAATACAGCCTTCGATTTGTTTCCTCTGTATTGTGTAATCGTTTGTCTTACAAGGCGAGCGAAACCCCGACTGAGTGAATGCCACCCATTACCTTTGTCGCTCTGAAACTGTAATCAATCGATATATCCATACCCTTCTTTCCGTTCTTCGGTTTTGACAACGGAGCTACAACCGAAGCACCACATGAGAATCCGGACATCAGATTTGTCGAACCGTCTTCATCATAAACGCTTTTAGTCAATCCGTCTTCGTAAGAATAAGCCGCTCTCAACATCAAGTATTTCACAAATCCGTACTCGATACCGAGTGTGTACAAATCCCTTCCGAATGCCATTGAAGAGAAGTTACCTGCAAGGGTTATTCTATGTTTGTTCTCTGCAAACAAGAAGTCGTATGACATACCGATGTTCAAACTTGAAGGCAACTCAAAAGAAGCAGAACGTTGTTCCAATGTTTGGTAGTGATTTGAAGCTTGAGCCAAAGCATTGGTTGAAAGACCGTCTCCGGAGAAACTCATGGAAGGTCCCCAGTTCTTCAATGCAATACCGAACTTCAATTCGTAATTTTCTCCGGTTATATACTTAACGCCGGCATCTATTGCGAAACCTGTTCCTGTTACGTTATCGATACCTTCGCTAACCACCTTCAAGGTAGCTCCCGCATAAATGGTATTGGAAAACGCCTTGGCATAAGAAACAGCAATATTCATCATGCTTATCTTGTATGTTCCGTTATTACCAAGTTCAGGACTGCCTTCTTTTGTTCTTTCTATGGTTCCGAAGTTCATAGAGTTAACAGTCAATCCCAATACTCCGTAGTCTCCAAGGCTTTGTGCCAATCCTACTGCGATATTGCTTATATCGGAATTTTGCAACCATGCGGTATATCCGAATGTTGCTTCTGTGCCGGTTGTATGAGCCAAACCTGCGACATTGCTGAACAAAGCGTCTATGCCGCTGCCACAAGCAGTGTTAACTCCTCCCCAGCCGGAACTCCTAACCCAAGGATTTATCAAAAGTTCTCCTGCTCCGGACGTTCCTCGTCTGTCATCATTTCCTGCGTTTGCCGTCATGTTCGGCATCAATAAGATGCCAAACACAACGCATGTCAATATTCTATGTATGTTTTTCATATTCTCTATCTCTTATAAATTATTACGCTGTTGATTGTCGGATTATTGGAACGAATTTAAGTCAACCGGTCTTAGTGAGCCGAACCACTTAATCAACTTTTCACCAACGCCATCTGCTTTGATGTGAATCAAGTAAACTCCTCCGGAGATAGGCAAGCCCTTATGATTCTTCAAATCCCAATCGACAGAAGTAAGAGCTGTTCCTCCTCCCGAAACCAAGGAAGCCGAAGGACCCCTCAACTTTCTTATCACAGTTCCATCAACGGAGTAAATAGTGATGTAACAATCAGGTGGAAGGTTGGTTATCTTTACAAGATTTTGTATTTGGTCTTGTTCATACAAAGAGGCTGCAAAATAAGGGTTCGGAACAACTGTAATGTTATCCAAAGCACTCTCTGCCGTTTCTTTGTGTCCTATGATGGTTGCCAATCCTGCGTCTATCGTGAATTGGTACATAGGGTAGTCATTGTTCATCGCCGTCGGACTTGCAGCTCCTCCATTGACATTGGACCAATTCTTTGCGTATGGTTTTCTTACTCTGATTGAAACAGTGGCATCGGTAGGTATCAAAGATTGTGATTTCTTAGATAGCTCTACATTTGCATTTCCGTATTCAAAGCAAGTCGCTATCGGCATACCGACCCACATTACAGTGGAGAATAACTTACCCGCATTTCTTATCGCTTCGTCATTATCAATGCCATCTTTACCGGAACCTGATAAAGCCGTTACCTTTGCAAGGTCATTAAGTATATTGTAAGCCCATTGACCGGCATCATAACGAGGAGGATTTACAACATCCAATCCGTATCTGACTTGCGAAGTTCCCAAAACATAGATATAGTGCATACCGCCGAAGACATAGCCGCCGGCATCAGCCGAAGCAGTTGAAGGATTCCATAACAAGTCTCTTCCGTTATGGTGTCCCAAAGAAGAATTTTCTCCGAATACCAAATTCAATCTTTCTCCTGTTTCAAGATTGATTGCATATCCCGGGAACCAACCCATACCTTTGGTACCGCTACCATCAGGATTTCCGTTTTTATCCACCGAAGGACGGTTTCTTAATGTAAATCTCTTGGCTCCGCCTTCGGTCAAAAGAGTATCCGTTCCCATTTCTATCACAGGGCATCTTGTCCATTTGGATTTATCATTGGTAAATACTATATCGACAGAAGCAAGATTATTCATATCATTAAATATCAAACTTGGAATATGCGATGGGTAAAGTTCCTTTGGAGCAGTACCTGTTCCGGGAATATCCACATTAGCATCAAAGAAATGAGAAGTCAAGAAAGCGGGGTGGAAATACTGATCAGATACAGAAGTCAATCTGTATGGAGCCCACCAACCACCTACACAAGTCTCATACTCACCGTTTGCATCCATAGGTCTCTTTATCGGTATGCCATGTAGGTTTGTGTCTGTTGGAGCTGATGTATAATAATCCAACCATGAATTTCCCAAATCTTCCGCATCTGCTCCGGTATTACTTCCTGCACGTATCCAATCTAATGCTTGTGAAGCATCATTATCTGCAATACCGCTTAACCATGCCTTTGACGGATCTGCAAAAGTTAAAGAAGAAGAAAGCAACGAACCTGCATTCAAATTTCCTCCTGCCGCAGGTTCTCCTTCTCCCAAACCTGCTTTTATAGGTTTTGCAATATCTTTCACATTAGTCAATTGAATTGATATACCCAAGTCGAATATGATTTCCTCGTTGATTTCGCCTATAGGACGAGAAGAACGAACTGACATCACTTCTCCATAAACAGGCTTAGTCGGGTCGGCGTTGGTCAATACCCAATCGCTTTCATTCATATTTCCTGATGCTGATGGCTCTATCTTTATCAAATAAGAACCTGTACGAACTTTCAACGGATCGACTATTTTGATATTCAATGGTCCGTAATTGGTTTTGTATATCGGATTAGCTACAAAATTATTGTACTTTTCTCCGTCAACGTCAGTGAACTCTCCGTTTTCAGGATATTGTCCGTTTGCTCCCATCAACTGAGCCAAAGTTGACTTGTCAAAATTCAATATCATACCTCCGTTACCTTGACCTTCTATTCTGATAACCTCAGGCGACATTCCGTAAGAAGATTGTACCAATGTTCCGTTCTGCTCGGATTGTACCATGTGAGGGATTGCTACAACAGGCTCGATGGCTCCACCTCCTCCGACTTTTCTACTTGCCAAGTAAGGTTCTTTTTGTCCGTCAAGTTTGGATGCATCTTGATTGTTATATGCTTTAAAATTGTTATAAGCATATGCTATGGCAATGTAATAGTACTTTTGATTATTTACTATTCGCTTGTCATTATTTGTAGAGAACTTATCTTCGGTTATAAGGAACGAATGTCTTATACCCTTGTTCTCTCCGCTGACCATAACCTGGCTTGACAATCTTCCGTCAACTTCCGTCCAATTTATCAACTGTCCTATCGGTTGGTTATTTTGCAAAGAGTCGTAGTTTTCGATATCACACTGTGCAATCAAACGAGATTTGTCGTTATCATAGATATCGGCTACAGATACACTTGCATCTTTTACTTGGAATATCTGATAACCCTCGAATCTGTAATGTCTGTCGTAATCTACCGAATTACCTTCCGAGTCGGTGTAAGAACGAGGTATAGTAACGTCTTCCACATCGAAGGATTCATTGATATTGTTTCCGGCTTCATTGGTCAAATAAAGGATAACCTGTCTGTTCATCTCTTGAACAACAACCTGAGGTGCATCAGGACCTTCCAATACGTTGAAGCAGTTATCGAACAAAGCCTGACATTTATCATCAACTCGTCTTAGCAATTCAACAGAAGCTTCAGCCCCTCCGTTTGTAGCTTGTGCAAAAGGTATTCCGACAGTTATGTAGTTGATTGCTCCGGGTTGCAAAGTGAAAGGTCCGGCGGATTGCATGAAACGTCTGTCTCCTGACGGATTAGTCTCAGATGCTTCTGACCACGTACCTTTTCCTATATCCTCATTTCCATTGGTAGCTGTACCCCAACCCCAAATATCGGAATTGCCGGGGAACATAAAGTCAGTATAAATACCATCTTGAATGTTTAAAGAATATCCGTCTCCTCCGTAGCACATTCTCTTTCCATCTCTCCAAATACCCCTCAAGTAGTTATAGTAGTCAGTAGCCTTATCCGGCTCTCCATTTGGTTGAGAACTATTATTATAGTAAACGAACCTACGCATACCGAAACGTTCATCATCTATTATACCGTTACCAAAGTTTACTCCGTTTATGGCACAGGCATCAATACTATCTCTTGATTTAGGATACCATGCTTTTTTGTATTTGTATGCATCATCTGTAAGTAATATCTGGTTCACCTTACCTGAGGCATCTCTGTAAGCATCCAAATCAGATTTCGGATAGCCATCAATAGAACCATCAAAATAATTAGTATCAACCTTAGGATTATCTCGACCATCTGGATCCATATATGGTCCTTGGAAGAAGTCTATACCGATTGCCGGAGGATTGCCTGAATAAGCTCCTGTTCCCGGACCATCGGTCGCTTTACCATTATAACAATAACCCAAACCTCTTTCAACATCACAACCTACATAGTCATCGTGTGCATATCCCAAATCAGGGTCAACCCACTGTGAGAAGTATGTGTTTGTCAAAACGAAAGTAGAACGGTTGATTATTTCATAAGAATAAAAAGTCATATTGTTGATTTCATCACTCATGGTGAAAGCAAACGCCTGAGCCCTTATCTCCAATCCTATCGGATTTTCTGATTTAGACTCTGTGTGAGCATTTCCTTTATCGTTAAACACCCACCAAATGGTTTGGTCTCCTTTCAATACTTGGTCAACCAACAAACCTCCTTTTGCTTCCAACGATCCTCCTGTTCCATAATTAGGATTGGAAGTATTGGACTCGAAAGTCGGAGTCGGAGTATAAACAGAACCGGCAGGAAGATTTGCTTTTATCTTTGCAGGACAAAGTTCTCCTGACAAATCATAGTAAGGATAGTCTCCCATTTCCCATTCATAAACTCCGTTACCGTTTTGATCATAAAAAGGGGCAAGGAACTTGGATTGGTTCTTTGAAACGTCTCCATGAGCAGGCCATGTTTTTATAGCTTCTGTTGCTCTCGATGCATCGACACTGATAACGTTTCCTGCTGCGTCCTTTTCTATTCCTGCAACGAAATATTCCACCTCTGCCTTTGTTATGATGAAGTGTTTATCCCACTTCTCACAAACAGATTTATCAACGGAAGCATTCTTGTCAACAGTCAACGGACCGGGCCAAAAATCATCTCCGGCTTGTCCGAACCTCAAAGCCGCAACACGCAATTGGTCATTGGCATCTGTTCCTCCAATCCACAAAGCAGCACAAAACATCGCTGTACTGTTTCCGTCCTTAGGCACAAAGTAACGAGCCGCAGAACCATCATACCACATGTTTCCCGAGGTATTGATACGTGCCCTGACATTATTTATGTTCAATTCAGCAGAACCCTGTCCTCTACGACATCTTTCCAGTTCCGCTTTCTTTGTCGGAGTTCTCTTAACTGTCCCTTTGAATTCCTCAGCCCGGGCAGCTCCTCCGACAAGCAACAAGCACATCAATAATAATGATACTTTACTGTTAATATGTTTCATATAACTTTCTGTTTATCTGTTTATACACTATTAGAACTGATAAGATAGACCTACGTAAACCATTCTTGGTGTAGAATAGTTGTAATTGGCATTATTCAAATACATGTAGTAGTAATCCCTGTAAGATTGCTCATTCAACATACCGGCAATTATGGTTTGTGTTTCAGGGTCTGTCAAATATCCGTTATCATCAGGGTCTCCTGTTACACCATAAACGCTTCTGATATTCTTTATGTTGAATACATTTGTTACTCTTGCAAAGAAATTCAACACCGTAGGCTTCTTACCAACCTTTATGTTGTAAGATTTGTCCACACTCAAATCCACACGGAATGACCATGGCAAACGAGCTCCACGATAACTACCAACGATTGTTTGTTGTATATTACTATGGTATTTTGTATATGGAGCACCGGATTGAGCGACTGCCGTAATGTTTACTCCGAAGTTCTGTAACCAACGGAAGTTCTTTACAACTTCATTTCCGTTCTTATCGGTTACCACTCTCGATGTTACAGGTCCGTTATATTTGTCTCCGCCCAAATAACGGAAGTCCAAATTCACCTTGAATTCATGTCTTCTGTCATCAGAGATTGGGAACAACATCTTGATATTAGGATAACCGGCCTTAATCAATGAAACTATTGTTGAAGAAGGCAAACCTGTTGTTCCTTCTGCATATTGCAAAGTATAGTTTGCATTAACTCTTACATTCTTTGAACGTCTCAAATCATAGGAGATAGTGAAACCCTTCGTTGTTCTGAAGTCTTGGTTCGCATAAGAGTAGTATAGGTTGGTAGGGTCGGCACCTACATACTGAACCAAAGCAATCAAGTCTCTTGTTTGCTTGTAGTAAGCCGTTATACCCAAAGCAGAAGACTGGGACAATACTTGTTGGAAGCCCAACTCGTAGTTGGTAATCTTCTCCGGCTTCAAGTTTGGATTTGTCAACGCCGCTCCCGACATCTTTTCCATGTATAGGTAGCTATCATAACTTGCTTGCCAATAACCTGCACTCGGTCTTCTTGCAATCATATCATAAGACGCTTTGAACTCCGATTTATCGGACACAGGGAAAGAGAATGCGATACGAGGCATTGCAACTATCTGTGGTTCGTAATCCTTGAAAGCATCTGTTGAGATTACTTTTGGCAAACCTGTTTCAGACAATTCTCCTTTTCTGAAAGGCAAAGGTTGTCCTGATGAACCGGCAATATCGTTAGGGTTTGAAACTGCCTCGCCATTTGCGTTGTACCAACTGTTTTCATTCTGATTACGGAAACCTCTGACGTCAACATTATCCAATGTAGAGCTTGAAGAAAGCTTATCTACATATAATATATAGTCATCTCCAATGCTGTTAGGAACCTCGCTTCCACGACCTGCACTTCTCAAATCTCCTGCCGTGTAAGAAGAATACAATAGGAATGGATCTTTCAAACCTTGTTGATTTCCATCAAATCTATCCACACGAACACCAATGTTAAATATCAAGTCGTTGAAGTAGAATTTATCTTGAATGTATCCTGCCATGTAAATCGGCTCCCATGCTCCTATATTTCTCTTTCCGTTAACTCCTGAGAAGAAGTCCTGCAAAGATTGCTTGCCTGTTACCTTCTCTCCTGTATGGTCATAACCATAATAGCTTACCAATGACGAGCTACCTCCTGTATTGAATAACTCATCGGCAGAGAACATATCCAAAGAGAATGTGGAAGGATCATAGCTGTCTATATCAATCCATTCTGTTCCGTCAACTGCCAAACCTAATTTCTGACGTACTTGTTTATCAAAGAAAGTCTGGCTGCCCGCATCGTACTTACGATTGTATGATACCGTAGGATACATACCGCTCTCGTCTATGATAGGATTATCAAGATCTCTGTACAACAAGTGTTGGTTAGCCTCTTGTTTCATGATAGTCCACAAACTTGAAGCAGCCAAAGAGTAACCTCTGTATATGGATTGGTCATATTGAAATCCCAACTCTATGGAGTGCTTTCCTATATCGGCAGAAACTCTCGCTGCTGCGTATATATATTGAGACTCAGATTTAGAGTAAGAAGAACCGACAACACCGACATTGGTAAACATGCTGTAAACGGAAGAAGGCATATCTCCATTCACCAAACCCTTAAAAGCTTTGATGTTATCATAGTTGTACAAATAAGGTCTTATATTTGAAAAGCCATTATTGTAAAACAGTTGTGAAGTATATGCAGACAATCCCGGATTGTATTCGGAAGGAGTATAATCCACCTGATAATCCATCCAACCGTTTTGTTCATAAACATACTCACTGTTTCCGTCGCCATCTATATCCATTCTCGTAAGTTCATACATCGGTCTCTTATAAGTATGGAATGTTCCGACATGTCCATAACGGAACAAATTGTCTCCATGATCCTTATTATATGCTTCTCCATAAGACTTCGAATAGGAAGCAGTCAGGTTGAAGATTACATTCTTTATCAAAGAAGATTGTTCAGAATTGAACTTCTGAGTAAAGTCTCCCATCAGTTGAATGCTGTGGTTCTTGCTTTCAGAGTTATTATAATTGTTCATCAACATAGAAGAAACGGAACCATTCATTCCTATGCTGTTTACAAACTCTGCATTGAGTTGCAAGATACTGTTCTTGGAAAAACGGAAATCCAATCCACCCTCCACATATACTGAATTAGACCACAAGTTAGATTTACGACCAACCTGCTCAAAATCGTTCAATGTCAAAAATTCCGCAGCATAATTTACCGCATTGGTCGCAGGGTCGTACACCAAAGGATTTTGTTTCAAGTTTTCCAAAACATCATCTTTTATCATGTAGTACCTTCTATCCTTAGGTCTCAAATAACCATCTGCCGAATAAGTAACAAATCCCGACAAACGGTAACCTATAATACTGTTAGCTACTCCGCTTGCATCTGTCTTTTTCAACAACGGTCCTGTAAAATAGAAGTCTCCTCTATGGTATCCGCGAGTATCCAATAACTCCGATGTCTGATACTGAACAAAACCTGTAAAAGTGTTTTGCGGCGGCTTCAAAGTAATGTTCGTACT
>URCX01000016.1 GCA_900546465.1 uncultured Bacteroidota bacterium
AATGCAATGTATCTTTATTTTGTTGTGAGCAGATACTTCCGCCGCAGCTTCTTTCAGCTTATTCTCCACCATGCGGCGTTCCTCACGTTGCTGCTTCTCGCTCTTGAATAATTCGGTCAGAAAGTTGGTGGAATGTATGACCGAAAGAAGATGTATTTCACCCTTTATGAATTGTGCAACCTTTATTGCCTCTTGAAGGGCTGCCTTTGCTTTGAAATCGAAGTCGTAAGGCACAAGAACGGCAGGGGTTTTCTGTTGAATCTTTGCTTCCATGATATTATTTTTTTACTCTTTCAGTGTTTGTATATTTCATTAAACGGTTGACGAAGACTGAATGAACGTGCCAAAGTCTGCTCATCGGCATACTCTATGCTGTCTCCCATCGATATTCCTCTTGAAATGGCAGATATTTTAAGTTTTTCGTTCTCCAAAAGTTTGTTTATGTAGAAAGCCGTGGTGTCTCCTTCCATGGTTGTGGGAAGTGCAAGGATTATCTCCTCGGGCTGTTCGTTTCTGACGCGGATAAGGAGTTGCTCGATTTTTATATCTTTCACGCCTATGCCCTCTATGGGCGAGATAACACCGCCAAGCACATGATAAAGCCCCTTGTAATAGCCCGTGTTCTCTATTGCCATGACATCTTTTATGGTTTCTACAACGCAAATGAGCTTATCATTTCTGCTTTTGTCCTCGCATATAGCACAAACAGGGGTGTCGGAAAGATTATTGCACCTCCGGCAATGGTATATACGGTCTTTCAATTCCACAATGCTTTGAGCCATCAGCCCCACTTCCTCACGACTGCGTTTCAAAAGCCATAGGGCAAACCTCAAAGCCGTTTTTTCACCTACTCCGGGCAGTTTCGACAATTCGTTAACTGCTTTCTCCAATACCGACGATGAATATTCCATATTTTTCTTACCTTTGCTCCCGTTTTTTCTTCGGCAAAGGTAAGTATTTTCGACAAAATGAAGAGTGTATGGGACTGTCGATTTTGCAATTTGTGGAAGAGAAAAACAAAACGCCGTTTTGGCGATGAAGAAAGGCGGGAGTAAAAAATTAAAAAGCCCTTTCATTGAGTCAGAAACGCCGTTTTATTTGAATGGAAACACTTTCGTTGAAAATCAGAAAGATATAATAATGGAACAAATCATCTTTTGGGTCTTTGTTGCCTATACTATGCTGTTGTTCGGCATTACGTTCATCACATCGAGAAAGGCGGACAGCGGTTCTTTCTTTGCAGGCAACAAGAAAAGTCCGTGGTTTGTGGTTGCTTACGGAGCAATAGGAGCAAGCCTCAGCGGAGTTACTTTCATGTCCGTGCCGGGCTGGGTGGAACAAAGGCAGTTCACTTATATGCTTACGGTATTGGGTTATCTCCTGGGTTATGTGTTGATTGCTTTTGTGCTGCTTCCGCTTTATTACAGGCTTAACCTGATTTCCATTTACGAATACTTGAAGCAACGTTTCGGCACATCATCTCACAAAACAGGTTCTTTCTTTTTCTTGCTTTCAAGAACCCTCGGGGCAAGTCTTCGCATGTTTATCGTCATTTGGGTGCTGTATGAATTTGTCTTCTCGCAATGGGGAATGTCCTTCCCTCTTACGGTTCTGCTCTTCTTGGCTTTGATACTGCTGTTCACCATGAGAGGAGGAGTGAAGACCATAGTGTGGACGGATACGCTGCAAACAACATGTATGTTGGCTGCCTTGGTCATCAGTTTCGTGCTTGTGGGCAGACAAATGGGACTTTCGAGCGGCGAACTCTTAAAGGATATAACGGCAAGCGATTATTTCACCTTTGTGAACACCGATTCTTCGAGCCGTCTGTGCTGGTGGAAACAACTCTTGGGCGGAATGTTCATCACAATATCCATGACAGGCTTGGATCAGGAGATGATGCAGAAGAATTTGAGCTGCCGCAATCTGCGTTCGGCACAAAAGAATATGTTGAGTTTTGCAATCGTGCTGCCTATTGTCAACTTCCTTTTCCTATGTTTGGGCAGTGCTTTGTACATCTTTGCAAAGAAAGAAGGCATAACGGCAAGCGGAGACGAGCTTTTCCCATATATCGCACTTAACAGCCTCACACCTTTTGCCGCAGTGGTATTTATCATTGGTTTGATTTCCGCTTTGTTTCCCTCTTCCGACGGGGCGTTGACCTCCTTGACCACATCATTTTGCATAGACCAAATAGGATTGGAAGAGAAAAAGGATTGGAGCGAAAAGAAAAAGAAAAGAGTGAGACATATAGTACATTCCTGCTTCGCATTGCTCTTTGTGGGCATAATCATCTTCTATTCCGAACATCGCAACAAGTATCTTATAGATACGCTTTACCAGATTGCTTCCATAACATACGGTCCTCTGCTCGGTTTGTTTGCTTTCGGAATATTCACCAAGCGTGTGGTGAGAGACAGGGCGGTGCCTTATGTCTGTCTTGCTTCGCCGGTGATTTGTTTTGTGCTGAATGCAAACTCCCAGGCATGGTTCGGATACAGTTTCGACTTTGAATTATTGGTACTGAACGCCCTGATGACCTTTGCGGGCTTGCTTGCCGTCAGTCGTAAAGCCGCAAAAGCCTAAGCAAAGATTGCAAGAATAAAGAGTAAAGACAAAACAAAAACTCCCGAAGTCGCATGGCTTCGGGAGTTTTCTTTTCTCTGTATCCATAATTATAATTTGGCAGGCAAAACCTCCACCATCTCGACGTGGAATATCAAAAGGCTTCCCGCAGGAATGCCGTTGCCACCTTGATCGCCGTATCCCAAATCCGGACTTATCCAGAAATCATAAACCGCACCGGCGTTCATCATCTTCAAACCCTCAGTCATTCCCGGAATCAAGCCGTTCATTGCGAAGATTACAGGCTCTCCGCCTCTTTCAAAGGTGTTTTCCAAAGGTTGGGACACCTTTCCGTCCTTGTCGAGCAAAGATAAGGAGTATTGAATTCTCACTCTGTCGTCGGAAATAGACGGTTTAACGCCCTTTCCTTCCTTTACAACCTTATATTGCAAGCCCGAAGCAGTTGTTTTCACACCTTTTGCCGACTTGTTTTCGGCAAGGAATTTCTCGGCAGCCTTACGGAACGGAACAGCGTCCTGTTGCATTTTTGCCTGTTGCTTTTCCATCATCTTGCCTTGGTACTTACGCATTATTTCCTGCATTTGGCTTTCTTCCATTATGCCGTTCGTATCGCCGGAATAAGCCTGTTGGTATGCTCTTGCGAAGATTGCGGGGTTCAATTCCAAACCCTGATTTTTCATACCCATTCCCTCATATATGCCAAGCACGTATGCTGCGGAATCTTCCAAGGTCTTCAATTCGCCTATATCGACATGTTGAGCTTTTTGCGAACAAGCGACAAATGAAAACATGCCTGCACTCATGGCAAGCAGACTTGCGAACAATGATACTCTTTTCATCTGAATTTTATCTTTATATGGTTCTTTTTTCAAGGGGCAAAATTATGAAATAATCGGCAATCACCGCATTAAATCGACAGAAAATATCCTTGAAACGCCGATTTGTTATATCTTTGCAGCCCGAATGCAAATCCGAATAAGTCGGATTGCAGATTTATCAACCAAGCAACTTAACCGGATTAAGAAAATGAAGAACAAGTATATCGATTTGATTGAGCAGACCTTTGAATTTCCGCAAGAGGAGTTCGCAGTGGAAGAAAACGAATTGACTTTCCATGATATACCTCTCATGGACATCATCAAGCAGTACGGAACACCTTTGAAGATTACCTATCTTCCAAAGATAAGTTCCCAAATCCAAAAGGCAAAACGTCTGTTTAACGTGGCAATAGCAAAGACGGATTACAAGGGTTCCTATAATTATTGTTACTGTACCAAAAGCTCTCACTTCTCTTTTGTCTTAGATGAAGTGATTAAGAATGACGTCCACTTGGAAACCTCTTCGGCTTTCGATATCAACATTATCAACGAATTGTTCGAGCAAGGCAAGGTGGGTAAAGACCAATATATTTTATGCAACGGCTTCAAGCGTCCTCAGTATATAGAGAATATTGCGGAATTGGTGGCGAACGGTTTCACCAATGTTATTCCCATTATAGACAATATCGAGGAGATTGACCTTTTGGACGAGAATGTGAAAACGCAGTGCAATGTCGGCATACGCATTGCCTCCGAGGAGGAGCCTATGTTCGACTTTTATACTTCCCGTCTGGGTATTCGTTACAACTGCATAGTGGATTTCTACAAGCAGAAGATTGCTTCCAATCCCAAGTTCAAGCTGAAAATGCTTCATTTCTTCATAAACACCGGCATTAAGGACTCTGCATACTATTGGAACGAGCTTCAAAAATGCGTAAATGTCTATTGCGAGTTGAAAAAACTTTGTCCGGATTTGACTTCCCTTGACATAGGCGGCGGATTTCCCATAAAAAATTCCTTGGGCTTCGATTATGATTACGACTATATGGCAGAGGAGATATTGGCTCAAATAAAGGATATATGCAATAAGCAGGGCATAGAAGAGCCTGACATCTTCACCGAGTTCGGTTCCTTTACCGTAGGAGAGGCGGGCTGTATTCTTTACAGCATAATAGATCAGAAGAGACAGAACGACCGAGAACTTTGGTATATGGTGGACTCTTCTTTCATCACAACCCTGCCGGATACTTGGGGAATAGGACAAAGATTTATTCTCTTGCCGATTAACAAATGGGATAACGAATATCAGAGAGTATTCCTCGGCGGTTTGACATGCGACAGTCAGGATTACTACTCGGCAGAGACGCATTCCAATGCCGTTTTCCTTCCCAAGTACTCCAATGAAGAAGAGGAAGCACTTTACATCGGCTTCTTCCATACCGGAGCTTATCAAGAAAGTCTCGCAGGTTACGGAGGAATACAGCATTGTCTCATTCCGCAACCCAAACACATCATTTTGGATAAAGACGAGAACGGAGAATGGACGACAAAACTCTTTGCCAAGGAGCAAAGCCATAAATCCATGTTGAAAATTCTCGGTTATTGAAAACCGATATATCATGAGAGCAGGAATGAAACGCCGCTTTATTTCAATGAAAGAGCGTTTCGTGAAATTCTTTCGACAACTTATTGTCCCTAAGCAGCGTATGCTTCCGAAAGAGATGGCTTTTTCAGCTTTCTTCGGCAGCATGTCGGCAGGAGCTTTTGCGGTTTTATTGCTTCTTTCGCTTTGCACAAATTCGCTTTCGGCACAAAAGAATAATCCTCTTGCCTTTGATGTTTGTGCAGAAGAGCTGAGCAATGTGGTAAAGGAACGTTTCGACAAGGCTTTCTCTGCTTATCGTAAGGGGGATTATGCCAAAAGCATAAGCATTTTGAAGAGCCTGACCGAGGAAGAACCGGACTTCGCCAGTCCTTATTTCCTTCTCGGTATCATAGGCGTGAATACGGACAGACCGAAGATGATTGAGAAGTACATGAGCGAGGTGGCAAGGATTTGTCCGCAATACAGCCACCCTCTTTTCCACTATTATTCGGGCGTGATAGAGTACAGCAACGAGCATTATGCCGCAGCCGTGTCTTATTTCGAGCAATTCCTCAACCTTAGCGAAGAAGAGGAGATTTATTCCGAACTTATAACGGAAGCCATAAACTATATCCAATGGAGCGACTTCCTTGCCGAAACAACGGAGAAGCATTTTCCTTTCACACCCAAGAAGATTGAAGGCATTGCAAGCAAAAGCGATGAACGCAATCCCTCTATAAGTCTCGACGGTAAGCAGATTTATTTCGAGAGAAAAGTCGCCATAAGGCAGAACAATGACGACGGCTTTTACAAGAAGACGGAATTTGTCAGCAAAAAGGTGCTTTGCCTTGCGGAAATGAACCAAGAGGGGGAGTTCGATGAGGGTTTCCCTTTGGAAGAAGCCTTTGCAAAGGAAAGCATTGTAGGCAGAGTGAGTCTGACATGCGACAAGAGATTTATGTACTTTGCCAAGGCTTCGCAGGAAAGAGCATATGAGACAGACATCTTCTGTTGCGAGAAAACCGACGGGCATTGGAGCCAAGCCCGCAGCCTCGGCATTGCGGTGAACGGCAAAGGAAGCAATGAGATTTCGCCCTCTATTTCGCCAGACGGTAATACGCTTTACTTTGCCTCGAACAGAGAGGGCGGATTCGGAGGCTATGATATTTACGTAAGCCGCAAAGACAAAAACGGAAATTGGAGCAGGGCGACCAATGCGGGCAAACGCATAAACAGCCCGGGCGATGAGACGAACCCTTTCATACATGCCGACAATCATAACCTCTATTTCTCCTCCGATGGTTGGAAAACGATTGGCGGGAAAGACCTTTTTTACATAGATTTGGAGGATATAAAGATGAAGCAGCCGCAAAACCTCTGTTCGGATATAAATACAGAAAACGATGAGGAAGAGATATATCTTCTTGCAGACGGAAAAACGGCTTACGCAAGCGTTTTCGATTCGACGGAATGCAACTATAATATATGCACTTATCCTTTGCCGAAAGAGGCATGGGCTGAAAGCGTCCGACTTTTGGAAGGCATAGTCGATATAAAGGACAGCGAAGAGAAGCATTGCCGCATTAAAGTGTATGCAATAGCTCGCAAAACCGAAACAGGCTACGAAACAAATCCCGCAAACGGAGCTTTCACCCTCGCATTGCTCGACGGGGAAGACTATCTCTTGAAGATAGAAAAAGAAGGTTATGCCTACTGTTCGCGATACATTGCCGCAAAGGAGATGGAAGAGCAAATGGAACTGACCTTACGGCAAATGCAGACAGGGGAAAGCTATCCGCTTAACGATGTGAGGCTTAACGAGAAAAAACAACCGACGGAAAGAAGTCGTGAAATATTGAAAGACTTCACCGAATACCTGAAAGCCAATCAGAGATTAAGGATAGAAATATCCGCACCTGAGGGGCAAGCCTCCGTGATAAGGAATTACCTTGTGAAAAGCGGTATAAGAGAAGACCGCCTCAAAGCCTCGGAACAAGAAAGCGACACCGTGATGTACCGCTTGCAGTAAAACAGTACAAAAAATGTATCTTGACTGAATTTCCGTGAGTGATTATTGCTTGTGTTGCAATTTGTATATTTCTTTTTGTCGTTCAATCTCGTTGCGTAGTTGCTCTTCGGTTGGCAGATAGGTTTTGTATTTGGCGGCAAAGAGTTGTTCGTTGCCTTTGAGTATGGAGTAGCGTGCTATGTCTTTGCTTGTTTCGGAGCAGAGGACAATGCCGATGGTCGGATTGTCGCCTTCGGTACGTTTTAACTCGTCGTACATGCGTACATACATGTCCATTTGTCCTACATCTTGATGGGTAATCGTTCCTATTTTGAGGTCTATCAACACATAGCATTTCAATACGACATTATAGAAGACGAGGTCTATGTAGTAGTCTTGTGTGTCTGTTCTTATCAACTGTTGTCGTCCCATAAAGGCAAATCCTCGCCCCATTTCAATCAGAAATTCCTGCAAGTGGTTGATGATTGCTGTTTCCAACTCTTTTTCGGAAAATGTGTTGTCTTGTTTGAAGCCCAAGAATTCTGCCACAATGGGACTTTTAAGCAGTTCTGATTTATTAGGCTCTTGTTCTTTTGTCGATAGGGTAGGGAGAGCGTAGTGTCTTTCGTAGTATTGGGTTGAGATGTTTCTGTCAAGTGTCCGCACGCTCCACATCTCTTTTGATGCTGTTTCAAGATACCAACGAATGGCAGTCGAGTCTTCTGCTCTCAATGCTCTGAAAATATGAGTCCAAGTTAGATTTGGAAATCGTGATTTCCAAATCTCATAATTCTCTGTTACAAGGTAAAATTTGCGGAAAGAACGAAGGTATCTTGAACTGAATCCTTTGCCGTAGCGGAGTGAAAGTTGCTTGGAAAGCTTTTCGATGATACGTTCTCCGTATTCTGCTCTGCGTTCTCCGTTTTGTTCTTCTTCCACGATGCGGCGACCTATGTGCCAATAGGTCTCTATCATGGATTGATTGATGGCTGCGTAGGCTTGTTGCCTTCCATGCTCTATGATGGTACATACGTCGGAGTATAATGTATCATCTATTGGGGTTGTCGGTTGAATTTCGGACTTGTTTATTTTCTTTTCCATTGGTTGCAATCATTGAATTTACTGCTATTTGGATTTGTTATAAAGCGATAATACTCACCAAGGGGCAAAGGTACAAAATATCATTTGGATTGTGTTTCCGAAAGGAATGGAAATTTGTTGCAGTTGTTATGTTTGTGAAGTCATTATGTGATTTTTGTTTCTGGATTTTCGTGCATGTAAGGCGGTGTTCTGTCGTTGCGAAGCGGGGATATAAAAAGAGGAAACGCCTTTCGGACGCTTCCTCTTGGTTTAAGTGTGTTCTACTACATCTGTTTATTCTTCCGAGCAGGTCTTCGCACAGAGAAACTCGCGGTTCATGCGTGCGATGTTGCTGCGTTTTATGTTCTTCGGGCATTCTGCTTCGCAGGCGTAGGTGTTTGTGCAACTGCCGAAGCCGAGTTCGTCCATTTTGGCTACCATGGCTTGTACTCTCTTGGCTGCTTCGGGTTTTCCTTGCGGCAACAGTGCCATGTGGGAGACTTTTGCGGATACGAACAGCATGGCTGAGGCGTTCTTACATGCCGCTACGCAGGCTCCGCAACCTATGCAGGAGGCAGAGTCCATGGCTTCGTCTGCTTTGTACTTCGGTATAGGTATTGCGTTTGCGTCCGGTACTCCTCCTGTGGTGGCAGAGATATAGCCGCCTTCTTGAATTATTTTGTCGAAGGCTGTTCTGTCAACGACCAAGTCTCTGATGATTGGGAACGGTTTCGCTCTCCATGGTTCTATTACTATGGTGTCGCCGTCTTTGAATCTTCTCATGTGAAGTTGGCAGGTGGTTACGCCATCGTCGGGACCGTGTGGGCGTCCGTTGATATACAAGCCGCACATTCCGCAGATGCCTTCCCTACAGTCGTTGTCGAAGCATACGGGGTGGGATAGTTTATCGACTAATTGTTCGTTTAAGATGTCCAACATTTCCAAGAAAGAACAGTCCGGCGAAATGTTTTCCAATTTGTATGTTTCAAAGCGTCCTTTTGCTCTTGCATTTTCTTGACGCCATATTTTCAAGGTTAGATTCATTTTACTTGTAATTTCTTTGTTGAACTTTTATAAATTCGTAATTCAATTCTTCTTTGTGAAGTTCATGTTCGCCGTTGTTTTTGTATTCCCATGCGGCTACGTACATGAAGTTCTCGTCATCACGTTTTGCTTCGCCTTCTTCTGTCTGGTGTTCTTCACGGAAGTGGCCTCCGCAGCTTTCTTCTCTGTGGAGTGCGTCTTTGGCGATGAGTTCTGCCAACTCTACGTGGTCGGAGAAACGAAGGGCTTTTTCCAATTCCGGGTTCATGGATTGGGTGTCGCCTGTTATGCGGACGTCTTTCCAGAATTCTTCTTTTAAGGCTTGTATCATCGGGATTGCCTTGGTCAAGCCTTCTTTCGTTCTGCCCATTCCGACGTATTCCCACATGATGTGTCCGAGTTGTTTTTGGAAGCTGTCAACGCTGCGTGAGCCTTTGATGTTCATGAGCTTTTCAATCTTGGCTTTGGCTTCGTTTTCTGCGGCTTCAAATTCGGGTGCTGTTGTCGGGATAGGAGAGGAGTAGATTTCTTTAGATAGGTAGTTTTGTATTGTGTATGGCAATACAAAGTATCCGTCTGCCAATCCTTGCATGAGGGCAGAGGCTCCCAATCGGTTTGCTCCGTGGTCGGAGAAGTTGGCTTCGCCGGCTGCGAAGAGACCTTCTATTGTTGTTTGCAATTCGTAGTCAACCCAAAGACCGCCCATGGTGTAGTGTACGGCAGGGTATATCATCATAGGTGTTTCGTACGGATTTTGGTCAACGATTTTCTCATACATTTGGAAGAGGTTGCCGTAGCGTGCTTCAACTTTTTCTTTGCCCAATCGGTCGATTGCGGATTTGAAGTCAAGGTAAACGGCTTGTCCGCTTCCTACTCCGTAGCCTGCATCGCAACGTTCTTTAGCTGCTCTTGATGCAATGTCTCTTGGAACTAAGTTTCCAAAAGCAGGGTAACGTCTTTCCAAGTAGTAGTCTCTGTCTTCTTCTGCTATGTCGGTAGGTTTCAATTTGCCTGCTCTTATGGCTTCTGCATCTTCTATTTTCTTAGGTACCCAAATTCTTCCGTCGTTACGCAAGCTCTCGCTCATCAGGGTGAGTTTGGATTGATAGTCGCCATGTACGGGTATGCAGGTAGGGTGGATTTGCACGTAGCAAGGGTTTGCAAAGCATGCTCCTTTTTTGTGGCATTGCCATGCTGCCGAGCCGTTGGAGTTCATGGCGTTGGTCGAAAGGTAATATACGTTGCCGTAACCTCCTGTGGCGAGTATGACGGCATGTCCGAACCAACGTTCGAGTTTTCCGGTTTGCAGGTCTCTTGTGATGATACCTCTTGCTTTGCCGTCAACGAGGACTACGTCCATCATTTCTCTTCTTTCGTACATCTTTACGGTGCCGTCCTTGATTTGTTTGCTCAAAGCGGAGTAGGCTCCCAAGAGCAGTTGTTGTCCGGTTTGTCCTTTGGCGTAGAAAGTTCTGCTGACTTGAGCTCCTCCGAAGGAACGATTGTCAAGCATTCCGGAATAGTCTCTTGCAAACGGCACTCCTTGTGCTACGCATTGGTCTATGATGTTGTTGCTTACTTCTGCCAAACGATAGACGTTTGCTTCTCTTGCACGGTAGTCGCCTCCCTTGATTGTGTCATAGAACAGACGTCCTACGCTGTCGCCGTCATTAGGGTAGTTCTTTGCTGCGTTGATACCGCCTTGTGCTGCTATGGAGTGGGCTCTTCTCGGCGAGTCTGATATGCAGAATATCTTTACATTGAAGCCCAAGGCTCCCAATGAGGCTGCGGCAGAGGCTCCGGCAAGTCCGGTTCCCACCACTATAACGTCCAACTTTCTTTTGTTGGCAGGGTTGATCAATTTTTGGTCTGCTTTATATTTTGTCCATTTCTCGGCAAGAGGTCCTTGCGGAATTTTGGAATTAAGTGTTACCATATTTCTCCGATTATATTTTCGTTACTAATGAATTTACTTGCAGAAAAAAATAAACAACGGAACGATTGCAAAGCCCAATGGTATTATTACGGCATAGATGGCTGCAAATTTCTCTATTGCATTGTTGTATTTCTTGTGATTCAAACCGAATGTTTGGAAGATGGAGTTGATGGCGTGGAAGAGGTGAATTCCCAAAACAACAAATACCAATAAGTATATCAAGGAGTACATCTTGTTTTTGAACAGGTCGTTGCACATTACGTAGAAATCAGGCTCATAGTCCTTGAAGTCTTTGCCTGCGTAGCTTTCCAATTCTTTTTTACCTCTGAGGTTTATCAACTCTTTGCCGTCTTTTGCTATTTTATCCTCCGGTTGTCCGGTTTGCGTAAGTTGTAGGAACGGCATGTATTCCATTTGAAGGTTCATCATCATTTCTTGTGCTTTTGCCGGGTCTATCTTGCCTGCTTCCAACTGCTTTTGAATGTCCAAGACTTTGTCTTGAATGTGCATTTGCAATTTCTCTGTCTTTACGGTGTAAGTTCCTTCAACCAAGCCGAATTTTGCAAAGTAGAAGTTTATGAAGTGAAGAACGATGAAGGCGAATATCAAACCTCCTGTCCAAATCATGTATTTTGAGCCGAAATGTGTTTTTGTTTTGGAGGGAACCATATAGCGTGTGTTTCCTCTTGCGACTCTGTTTTCTATTGTCAGCAATATTGCGACAACAACGTGAACAAGTATAGCTGCCAAGAGTACAATCTCGAATATCTTGACAATCCAATTCGTTCCCATGAAATGACAGACGTTTCTGTACCATTCTCCTCCGTCATCTCTTATGATGCAGAGGTTTAACCCCATGTGCATTGGCAGGAATATCAGTAAAAAAGCTCCGACAGCCGCCAAAGTCATCTTCTTTGTGATAGATGCTAACTTAACTAACTTCATTTGTGTTTTTGATTTGATTATAAGACTACTGATTTTTGAGTTTGCAAAGGTAGCAAAAAAAACGAGACACTGAAATAAAAAAGGCTTTTTTTTGTCGGTTCGGAAATTTGTAGTAATTTTACCGTCCGAATGTGCGAGATGGAAAAACGGTGGAATATAAAACAAAAGGGTGATAAAGAGTTGATTGTTTCTTTGGCAAACAAGCTCTGTACAGTGGAAAACCCTCCGAAAGAAGTGTTACGCACTTATGAGATAGTAGCTTCTTTGTTGGTTCAAAGGGGTATTTGTTCTTATGAGGAGGCGGAAAGGTTTTTCCGTCCCAAGTATGAGCATTTGCACGACCCCTTCCTTATGAATGATATGGATAAGGCGGTGGAGAGGATTATGCTGGCGATAAAGGCAGGGGAGAAGATACTTGTTTATGGGGATTATGATGTGGACGGAACCTCTGCCGTGGCTCTTGTTTTTTCTTATTTGGAAAAGTTCTACACGGAAATAGATTACTATATACCCGACCGCTACAAGGAGGGTTACGGGGTGTCTTTCCAAGGTGTGGAGTGGGCTGCCGACAATGATTTCAAGTTGATAATCTGTCTCGATTGCGGAATAAAGGCTCATAAAGAGATTGCCTATGCCAAGGAGAAGGGTATAGACTTCATAGTTTGCGATCACCACCTTCCTTCCGATAAGTTGCCTGAGGCTTGGGCGGTTTTAGACCCGAAGAGGGAGGACTCCTCTTATCCGGATAATGAATTGAGCGGTTGCGGCATAGGTTTCAAGTTGATAACGGCTCTGCAACATGAGAGAAATCTTCCGTTTGAGGATTTGTTGGAGTATTTGGACTTGGTTGCGATAAGCATTGCAGCCGATGTCGTGCCTTTGACCGGGGAGAACCGTGTACTTGCGTACTTCGGCTTGAAGAAAATAAACCGTCAACCCCGCATAGGATTGGAAACCATTTTGGCTTACAGCAATGTAAAGCATGAGGGCAACACAAATACCAAGCTTTATTTCAATCGAGAGTTGTCCTTGAACGATTTGGTCTTCCTTATAGGTCCGAGGATAAATGCGGCAGGAAGAATGGAAAGCGGCAGATTGTCTGTCGAATTGCTGAAAGCAAAGAAGAGTGCCGATGTTACGGAAGTGGCGAAAAGGATTGAGGGATATAATACCAAACGTAAGGAATTGGATAAGGAGGCAACCAAGGAGGCAAAGGAAATGCTGGCACAGAACGAACGTTTGAGAAGCGGCAAAGCAACGGTTGTTTTCAATCCGAATTGGCATAAGGGAGTTATAGGTATAGTGGCATCGAGATTGATAGAGCAATACTATAAACCTACGATAGTTCTGACGCAGAGCGATGACCTTATAACAGGCTCGGCTCGCAGTGTGAAAGACTTCGACATTTATTCGATAATAGAAAGCTGCTCACGCTGTCTCACTCACTTCGGAGGACATAAATTCGCAGCCGGTTTGAGTTTGAGACCGGAGTTTCTGCAAGAGTTCACCGACATGTTCGAGCATAAAGTAAGCGAAAGCATAACCGAGACTCAAAGTTTTCCGGAGGTTGATGTGGATTTGGAGATAGATTTGAAGAATATAAATCCGCGATTGTTCCGAATATTGAAGCAATTTGCTCCTTTCGGACCCGGAAACAACGTACCTGTCTTTTGTTCGAGGCGATTGGTAGGAGCGGAGCGTCCGGCAGGAGCAGGAAAAGCGAGGATAGTAGGCTCCAATCATTTGAAGCTCTCCGTCGTTTCTCAGGAAGTATCCTCTTATCCTTATGATTGCATAGGCTTCGGCATGGGAGAGCATTACGAAAGGATAGCCAAGGGAGATATGTTCGACATCTGTTATCAGATAGACGAGAACGACTACAACGGACAAGTAAGTTTGCAGTTGAACTTGAAAGATTTGCATTTTTGTACGATTTAATCAGAGAAGAGAATTATGGCAACCGACGATAAAAAGATAATATTTTCAATGGTGGGCGTGGGAAAACTCATTCCACCTTCAAGACGTATATTGAAAGACATATATCTTTCCTTTTATTATGGAGCAAAGATAGGCATAATAGGCTTGAACGGTTCCGGAAAGTCTTCATTGTTGAAGATAATAGCCGGTTTGGACAAATCCCATGAGGGCGAAGTGCATTTCTCCCCTGGTTATTCCGTCGGATACTTGGAACAGGAACCTCGCTTGGACGACAACAAGACCGTGAAAGAGGTTGTCATGGAGGGAGTGAAAGAGGTTGCAGACCTGATTGACGAATACAATAAGCTGAACGAGAAGTTCTGCGAACCTATGAGCGATGATGAAATGGCAGCTTTGATTGAGAAGCAAGGCGAGTTGACCGAACTCATGGAGCAGCACGACGCATGGAATTTGGACAGCAAGTTGGAGAGAGCGATGGACGCCTTGAACTGTCCGGAGGACGATGCCTTGGTGAAGAACCTTTCGGGAGGAGAGCGTCGTCGTGTGGCATTGTGCAGAATATTGCTACAAGAACCCGACATCTTGCTTTTGGACGAGCCGACCAACCATTTGGATGCAGAGAGCATAGAATGGTTGGAGCAGCATTTGCAGCAATACAAAGGTACCGTTATAGCCGTAACCCACGATCGTTACTTCCTTGACCATGTCGCAGGTTGGATATTGGAACTTGACCGAGGCGAGGGCATACCTTGGGAGGGCAATTATTCCTCTTGGTTAGAGCAGAAAACCAAGCGACTGTCCATGGAAGAGAAGCAGGAAAGCAAACGTAAGAAAACCCTGCAAAGGGAATTGGAGTGGGTGAAGATGACTCCAAAGGCTCGTCATGCCAAGGGCAAAGCCCGTTTATCATCATACGAAAAGATGATGAGCGAGGACGTGAAAGAGAAAGAAGAAAAATTAGAGATATTCATACCAAACGGACCAAGGCTCGGAGACAAGGTCATAGAGGTGAAAGACGTATCGAAAGCATACGGCAATAAACTCTTGTTTGAACACCTGAACTTTTCCTTGCCGCCTGCCGGCATTGTAGGCGTGATAGGAGCCAACGGAGCAGGAAAGACCACTTTGTTCCGTATGATAATGGGATTGGAAAAGCCGGACAGCGGCAGCTTTGAAACGGGTTCTACTGTCAAAATCGGCTATATAGACCAGCAACACCAAGACATAGACCCAGAAAAGAGCGTTTGGGAAACCATTTCCGACGGCAACGAACAAATAAGTTTGGGAGGCAGATTGGTCAATTCGAGAGCATACGTCTCACGCTTCAATTTCTCAGGAACGGATCAAAGCAAAAAGACAGGCGTTCTCTCGGGCGGAGAAAGAAACCGCATGCATTTGGCAATAACATTGAAAAGCGAAGCAAACGTATTGCTTTTGGACGAACCGACAAATGACATAGACGTAAACACATTGAGAGCCTTGGAGGAAGGATTGGAAGAGTTTGCAGGCTGTGCCGTTGTCATCTCTCACGACCGTTGGTTCTTGGACAGGATAGCAACACACATACTCGCCTTTGAAGGCAATTCGCAGGTTTACTTCTTTGAAGGCTCATATTCCGAATATGAAGAAAATAAAAGAAAGCGTTTGGGCGATACCGCACCCAAGCGAATGAAATATAAAAAGTTGACAGCAGATTAGCAACCAAAAGTATTACGATTATGGAGGGAAAAACTCAAATTGAAATTTGTGTAGGCAGTTCATGTTTTGTAAAAGGCAACAGGAATAATCTTGACTTTTTGGACGAGTATTTGAAGGTAAACAATCTGAAAGCAGATGTTTCATTCAAAGGACGACTCTGTACAAAGCAATGCGAGCAAGGACCTGTCATTATAATAGATGGCAAAACTTATACACATGTAAGCAAGGCAGTCTTTATAAGCCTTTTGAAAGAGAAATTCAAGTACAAGCTTCTCAAAAGTGAAGAATCAGTCAATGCAGGGGAGCGAGAAGAATAATAAAGGAGGCATGCAGTCGTTTCAATATGCGAAAGACGGTTTTATGTCCTCTGTTTGCTCTGAAAAAAGCAGGAATGCCGCAGAGGAAAGCAAAAGACTTCTCATTTGTACCGGAGCTCCTCTTTCCGAGGACAAGGATAAGTACATGGCAGAGCAAGTGCGTGCATACAGAGGAAAGAAAATCGTATGCGGAGGAACAAGTTCGCAAATCCTTTCGAGAGAATGGAAGGAGGAATTGAGAGTCGACATAGAAAGCATGGAGGCAGGACTTCCGCCAATATCATATATGAGAGGCATAGACCTTGTAACCGAGGGTGTGATAACGCTCAAAGCCCTGACGGAAATATTAGAGCAGGACACACAAGGGGAATGCCGGCAGAAAGGAGCAGCATGGGAGATATATCGAATGATAAGAGAGGCAGAGGAAATAGACATGCTCGTGGGAACAAAAAACAATCCGGCACACCAAAGCCCTAAGCTCATCGGATTATTGGCAAACAGGCAGGAATTGGTCGAAAACATAGCACATACGCTCAAAAAACAATATGGAAAGACAATAAGAATAAAACGTTTGTAGATAAAGAAGGGTAAGAAAGAGGAGAATGCAAGAACAACTTAACAACACCGAGAAAGATATGTTAAAGGTAAGGATTTGTGTAGGAACATACTGTTATATCGCAGGAGGGCATAAATTGGCAAAAATGAAAAAGAACCTGCCTGTTGAACTCAAAGACAAAGTCGAAATCATCGGCTCTGCATGCTTAGGCTGCCATGAACATGAAGGCGTGGCGAAACCACCATACGTAAAAGTTGAAGACGTAGTGATAGAAGAATGCACCGAAGACAAATTGCTGGACGAAATCTATAAGCAACTCGGTTTGGAAAGAAAATAGAAACGACGAATTATAAACAAAACAAAACAAGTAAAAATGGCAATCAATAATGCAGTAGAAATTCGCAGAGAGATATTGACGCGTTTGGCACGTCTTATCCTGAATGACGAATTGGAAGAAAAGATAGACAGAATACCTTTGGAGATGAGACCAAAGAAACACGGAGCTACCATACGTTGCTGCGTGCATAAGGAAAGAGCAGTTGTCAAATACAAAGTGATGGCACTATTAGGCTTTAATGTCTATGACGAAAAATACGAATTGGACACTCTTTCACACTATGTGAAACTAAGAGAGACCGCAGACAAGACACCTGTAATGATGACAGTTGTCGATGAGGCATGTTCCGCATGTGTAAAGACCAATTACATAGTTACCAACCTATGCCGTGCCTGCGTAGCAAGACCATGTACATACGCCTGCAAAAAAGGAGCAATCACAGTAGGAAAACAAGCTTACATAGACCCCGACAAGTGTGTGAACTGCGGAATGTGTAAGGAAGCATGTCCTTACCATGCAATCATATACCAACCCGTACCATGTGAAGAAAGCTGCCCTGTCGGAGCAATATCCAAAGATGAAAACGGAGTAGAGCATATAGACCCTGAAAAATGTATCTATTGCGGCAAATGTATGGTCGCATGTCCTTTCGGAGCAATCTTCGAGAAGAGCTTCATGATAGACATCTTCCGTGATATAAAAGCCGGCAAGAAAGTTGTGGCAATGGTAGCACCGTCATTGGGCGGACAATTCAAAGTCGAATACGGAAAAGTACTCACAGGCATAAAGAAACTCGGCTTCTCCGATGTAGTCGAAGTAGCATTGGGAGCCAATATTACAACAAAGAACGAAGCAGGAGAATTTTTGGAACGCTTGGAAGAGGGAGCCTCTTTCATGACCACATCATGCTGCCCAAGCTGGATGAACCTTGTCCGCAAACACATTCCTGAAATGCAACAATACGTTTCCACAACCTATTCCCCTATGGTTTACACCGCAAAATACGTCAAAGACCAAGACCCCGAAGCCGTTACCGTCATGGTTGCCCCATGCGTCGGCAAGCGTAGCGAAAGCTATCTGTACAAGGATTTGGTGGACTACGTCATAAGCTATGAGGAATTGGAAGCCTTGTTCAAGGCAATGGATCTGGACTTGGAAAGCCTTGAACCAACCGTTTTGGATCCTAACATAGCAGGACACGGCAGAGGATTTGCGATGATAAACGGAGTAACCGAATCGGTTAAAGTCGTTGCACCTGACCCTAATGTCATAAAAGAAGTGGTTATAGACGGTTTGAACAAACAAGTAATCCGTCAGTTGAAGCAATACGCCAAAGAAGGCAAATGTCCGGGCAACTTCATAGAAATCATGTCATGCCCCGGCGGTTGCGTCAACGGTTGCGACACAATCAACAACCCAAAAACCGCAGCCCGTCAAATACTACCGACAACCAAGTAAACAAGTGTAATACACAAGTAGAATGACGAAGAAAGGACGCTCTCGTTAAAGCCCATGGCATTACTATGAGTGTCCTCTCTTTTTATATCGAGACAAACACAGACATAAACGCAACCATGAAAAAAATAATAATCCAAGCCCTTTCCTTCGGAATAATCTTTTGGGCAATCTATCCCCTTGTCTCATTCCTTTTCGACCGGAAGTGGGATACTTCATCATACAACCTTACCACCCTGCTAAGCGGTATTGTATCAGGCTTTCTGTACGCCTTTTTGATGAAGTGGATAGAGAAAATGAAAAAGTCATGACAAAGGACGGTATTTTTCGATTTGTCGAATAACCGACCTGAGACAGAGTAAAGAAATAAACACACAAACCAAGCCCCTGCCGACACAATCGACAGGGGCTTTCATTTTTGTAAAACGCCCTTTCTCAATATTTTTTCGGCAATTTATCAGAAGACTTTTCGATTTTCCTTTCATTGCTTACAACTCTGCGTTCAACCTTTTTGATATCCTCGGCAGGAGGAAGATTTTCCGGTTTGATACCTCGCTCTCCCAACATCTGACGAACACTTATATTGTTCTGTATATGCTCTGTGGATATGTTCTGTTCACCATATAAATCTTTCTGCTCCACATTATAGTTTGTCATTTCTGTCGCCAAATTCTTTGCTGCGATGGTAAGCGTTGGCAAGAAATCAGCCAAAGGGCGAGTCGATTTAATGCCCAATCGTAATTTCATGTCTTCGGTGGTGTTTCCGCCGAATAAAGCCGTATCACCTTTTGAGCGAATACGCCCGAAGCCTCTGTCATCGACCCCGCGTTCATATATGTTGCGAGACAACTGCTTTTCCGACATACGTAAACGTTCACGAGTCTCCAAACGGGATAATTGTTGCAAATGTTCTGCTATCAGTTCCGCTTTACGGGTTTGCAAAGCAAAATACCCCTGTGCAAAAGCAACCTCTTCTTTCTTGGAGTCTCCATTCTGAGCGATAAGATAACAGGCAAAACGTGTCAGCATGAAATCTTTTACCTCACGTTTTGCCCCACTTCCTAATTCAACCATTTTCGTGAACTCACGAAAATGGTCATCGAGATTGACTTTCTGTGATTTGCATGATTCCATCGCCCTGTTTATGGCAAGGAGAAAGTTCTCCCATCTGGCATATCCCAAAACGAACTGAAGCTCCCGAGCAAACCACACCTCTATTTGCTCCTTTTCATCATCGCTCTTAACGAAATGCGTAATCTCATTAAAGGATGCAGTATGACGATTGATTTTCTGTATATCCATATCTCAGCCTGCTTTACAATCTCAAAGCACAAAGGTAATACAAATCATGTAAAAACACTATACGAACTATCTC
>URCX01000017.1 GCA_900546465.1 uncultured Bacteroidota bacterium
TGTATTTTAAAGGGTCTGTGCATTTTTTACACACTTATACAGTCGCTTATATTATAATTAATATATAAATTTTTCCTTTAAAAACATTAAAAAAGCAGAGTTTGATGTAATCTTCAACTTTTTTTATCTCATGAGCATATTGCTGTTTTATGTATTGTGTAAAAATGGTCGAGTCCATATTCTGATAGAAAGCAGCCTCATATTGCTTTTTCTCCGCTATTATACCGTAGCCGATATTCTCATCGTCTTCAATTCGTTTATTACTGTTATAGGGCATATACTTCGGATTGTTCTCAAATTGCGACAAAAGATTGTTGAATCTTATCCGTATTTGAGTCTCTCCTCTGCGACTTTTATCTGCTACCATAATTCTCCATACCTTGTTTCCTTGTGTTACAATAGCAATATTTACTTTTTCTCCGTTAAACTCTCCTTCCAAAACATCTTCTTTTTGATTGTATGTAAAGCCTTTTGCTTTGAGTTTTTGAATCATTTCGGATTTTGTTCCGTCAACGGGAATGCCTAAGAATTTTGTAACGTCTTTTTGTGCATGCAGCCCTGCGGCAAGCACGATCATTGCAATTAAAGTGATGAATTTTCTCATTTCGATTTCTTTTTTTGTTTGCCCGTCCCAAGACAGTTTTATTGTTTTGCTTGTTTAGAGACACAAAAAAGCGTGGGACTTTTTTCTTATCGCAATATGAGGTCCTCGAAACTACCTGATTCTCCAAATAAGTAAAGCCCACGAAATCATCGTGAGCGTTTACGCATTACTTCTTTGGAGAAATTAAATGAAATTTTCGAGGTTTCATATTGCCAAAGCATGCAAAAACGCTTTTATATGTCTTTGATATGTTTGTTTATGACTGAATCTTTTCTTTTACCGGTATCCTCCTTTCTTCTTGTTTTGATTTGCGGGGCAAAGGTATGAAAAAAATAGGATTGAAACAAAATATTTTGCTGCCTATTGTGGAAATCCTTTACCTCTATACCGAAGCCGCTGCAATAAAACGCCTTTTTATTCAAATTACATCGCCGAAAGAAAAAATCTTTCCGGCCTTTCGTGAAATCCTTTCGGCCTTTCGATATTCTCTTGTTAATGAATGACTTAATAAAGATGTTTTACTGCTCGTCTGTTTGTTCGAGACGACGGAGAAGTTCTTCGGTTTTGTCCTCCACTTCCTGCAGTTTTTGTTTGCAAAAGCCGATGAGTTCCTCTGCACGCTTGATTTTCAGCTCCAATTCGTCTATCTTGGTTTCGCTGTTTTCCAAACATGCTATGATTTGCTTCAATTCCTCATACGCCTCTTCGTAATTCTTCGGTCTTGTGCCTTCCATGTGTTTCCTTTCTTTTTATGGTATTACGGAAATGAGTTCCCCGTCATGAAATCTTGTTTTTATCTTCTCGCCACTCTTCAAATCCGGCTTGCCTGTGAGGAGTTTGTCCTTATGATAGGTCAGTGTGTAACCCTTTTGCAGCAGAAGAGCAGGTCGGAGCAGGCTGATGTACTTCTCGTTCATGCGGATTTTCTCTTTTTCCGCCTCAAGTCTGTTGCGGGTTCTCATCGTCAATAGGTTTTCTGCCTCTTTGATGTTTTGTTCCGCCTGTTTGTAGAATGAAATTATGTAGTCTGCCAAGTCTGTCGGAGTTATGCCGTTATGCCAAGAAGTTTGCTCAGCAACGGTAAGGTTGGTCGCATGCCCTATTCCGGTCAGTACGGGCAGCGGACAAAGGCTTATTGCCCGGCAAAGACGATAATCGTTATAGCAACTCAAGCCCGCATCGCCCCCTCCGCCTCTTATGATAAGTACGGCATCGAAGAGGTCGCTTACAATATTGATTTTGTCGAATATATCGAGCATATCGCCGACCGCCCCTTCGCCTTGCAGAAGGGAGGTGAAGAGATAGTGGGAGATTTTGTATTTCGGAGCGTAAGCATTCAGAACATTGAGAAAATCATGGTAGCCCTTGCTGCTTGTAACCGATATGACAGCCAAACTCTTCGGCAGAGAAGAAAGCCTGCGGCTTTTGTTCAAATCGAACAAACCCTCTTTTTGCAGGCGTTCCATACACAGGTGTTTTTCCTTTTCCAATTCTCCCAATGTGTAATTGGTGTCTATATCCGTTATTCTCAGACTCAAACCATAGAACTCGTCAAACATTATGCAGACACGGCACAAGACGTTTATACCATCGCATAAGTCTCCGAGCGAAGAGGCGATGAACTTCTCGCGTATTCGTTTCAAATCAGCCTTCCAGATGACAGAACGCATTTGAGTGCTTATCCTGTCTTCCGTCTTTTCAATCAAATCGGGGAAAGCATGACCGCTGTAAGGATAATAGTTCAATTTGAGCATTTCCGCCCTGACCCAGAAAAAGGAAGTATAGCGTTCGTTCAGCGTCCGCCTGATACTCGCTGCCACTTCCGAGAGGGAGAACACCCTTTCTCCAAGAAATTCATTGAATGTTGACATATCCTTCTTACTTTTCTCCGCTTAAAGAAAATAAGGAGGCAGATTACCGCTCCGCCTCCCTCGTACAAAAAAAATGAAAAAAATAACAGTTTTTTACTCTGCTTGATTACCTTACTCGGAAATCTGCTTCAAAACCCTTGCAGTGAACTCTTTTTCTATTGCTTCGGCTTTATCGACTATTGCCTGTCCTTTTGCGATGATGTCTTTGACGAAAGCTTTATCGTTAAGGCTTGCACAATTTATTTGCATGTTCATGAAAGCACCTATGCAGGCAGCCCTTGCACATAGAATGCCGACTGCTGCGTCTGTAACGGAATTAGGATTTCCCGTCTCCACCATTGCCTTGCATATATCGAACACCTCAAATGATTTGCAAAGCGTTCTGTACGGTACCTCTATGGCATATTTCGTTGCAGCTTGAATTGCCTCCGTTCTCTTGGCTTTGTCCTCGTCTGTCTTCTTAGGCAAGCCGAAGGCTTCCATGATAAGGTTGAACGAATGAGTGTCCTCATCTACCAAGAACAACAATTCGTCCTTTACAGCCTGACCTTTTTCGGCTACCTTGGAGAACTCTTCCCATCTTTCGTCCCAGCCTGCTTTATGAGACGATAGGTTGGCAACCATTGTTCCCAATGCAGCACCCAAAGCTCCCATATAAGCAGATATGCTTCCGCCTCCCGGAGCAGGGCTTTCGGAAGCCGTCTCATTGGCAAAGCCTGTGCAGCTCATATCGACAAGTTTCTTTGCATTCTTGTCCTCTATCATGTATTCTATAACTTTCTCTTGCGGATTGAAAGGCTTCAAATCGTCCAATCCCATGGACTTTACGGCAATCTTTATCAACTCTGCCTCATCTACACCCAAGGAACGCTCTTGTTTTGCAAGATAATATTTTCCTGCATCTATAAGTGTTTTCTTAGGAACGAGACCCACGATTTCCACACCGGTAACTCTCACACCTCTTGCAGCTGCTTTGGCACATACCTCATCGAAGCAGATATGCAAAGGAGAGACATTGGCATCGGTGATATTCATTGAAACCTGAGCAATGCCGTATTCCTCTATGAACCAGCCTATCGCCTTAGTACCTTTCAAAGTTCCAGGAATCATTATCGTCTTTCCGTTTTCGTCTTTCATCGGTTTGCCGTTAGGCTTTCCGCCTTCTCTTTGCGGACGACCCTTTTCACGAACATCGAACGCAATGGCATTGGCTCTTCTTGTCGAAGTGGTGTTAAGATTGTAGTTAACCGCCAAAAGGAAATCCCTTGCACCCACAGCGGTAGCACCGCTCTTTGCCACCTTCTCGCACCATGCGGCAGGTCCGAAGTCCGGTTTCCAATCCTCCGTAACGACTCTGGCACTCAAACCCTCGTATTCGCCCTGACGACAAGAAGCAAGGTTCTTTCTCTTCGGCTCAAAGGCAGCCGACTCGTAGCAATAAACAGGGATTTCAAGCTCTTTGCCTATCCTTTCGCCCAAACCTCTTGCATATTTCACCACTTCCTCCATGCTGATGTCTGCAACCGGAATAAGCGGACAAACATCCGTTGCACCGAAACGCGGGTGGTCGCCATGATGATTTCTCATATCTATAAGCTCTTGGGCTTTTTTCACCAAGCGGAAAGCCGCCTCGCAAACATTCTCAGGCTCACCCACAAAGGTGATGACCGTTCTGTTTGTCGAAGCACCCGGATCGACATCAAGAAGTTTGACACCGTCCACCTTTTCAACCTCGGCAACAACCTGGTTGATGATATTCATATCTCTACCCTCTGAAATATTGGGTACACATTCGATTAGCTGTTTCATCTCCAAAATCGATTTTATTAGTCAATAATATTTTGCAAAGGTCGTAAAAAAAGCCCGAACCACAAAATCAATTCGCAAATATAAACCGCCCTTTCACGAAATTCTTTCGCCCTTTTAATTTCGTGAAACGCCCTTTGGTTGCGGAGGCTTGGCCGAGTGGTTTTCGCAGAATGGGAAGTCGGTTGAAAAATTATGTGTCGGCATGCAGAAAAAACGCTTTTGCGTTCTTGCTTCTGCAATAAAATCGTATCTTTGCAGTTCGGTAAACGAGCGAAATAAGTATCAGATTAAAAGTATTGATAATATGTACAACAAATTTCAAAAGTATCTTCAAGAGGAGATACAGGGCATAAAAGATGCCGGTCTTTATAAGAACGAAAGAGTGATAATAACTCCGCAATCGGCTGCAATCAAGACTGCCGAAGCAGGTGATGTGTTGAACTTCTGTGCCAATAACTATTTGGGATTGGCTGATAGCAAGGTTCTTATTGAAGCAGCAAAGAAAGCGATGGACGAAAGAGGCTACGGAATGAGTTCCGTACGTTTCATTTGCGGAACAGGCGATTTGCACAAGGAACTTGAAAAGAAAATTTCCGACTTCTTCGGAACGGAAGATACCATTCTTTATGCAGCATGCTTCGATGCCAACGGCGGTGTGTTTGAACCATTGTTGGGACCTGATGATGCTATCATTTCAGACGCTTTGAACCACGCTTCCATCATAGACGGTGTGAGACTTTGCAAGGCTCAACGTTTCCGTTATGCCAATGCAGATATGGAAGATTTGGAAGCACAACTTAAAGAGGCTCAAAAATGCCGTTTCCGTTTGATTTGTACGGACGGCGTGTTCTCGATGGACGGTAATGTTGCTCCTTTGGATAAGATTTACGAGCTTGCTCAAAAGTATGATGCCATGGTTATGGTTGACGAGAGCCACTCTGCCGGTGTTGTCGGCAAGACCGGACGAGGAACAACGGAGCAATACAATTTGAGAGGCAAAGTCGAGATATTGACAGGAACATTGGGTAAAGCCTTCGGAGGAGCTGTCGGCGGATTTACAACGGGTAAGAAGGAAATAATAGAGATGTTGCGTCAACGTTCGAGACCTTATTTGTTCTCAAACTCCATTCCTCCTATGGTTGCAGGTGCTGCAATAGAGATGTTCAACCTTATAGACAGAACCAACGAACTTCAAGACAAATTGCACAACAACACTGCATATTTTGTTGAGAAAATGAAGGCTGCAGGTTTCGACATCAAGCCTACGCAATCGGCAATCTGTGCGGTAATGCTATATGATGCCAAATTGTCTCAGGACTTTGCGGCAGCATTGCAACAAGAGGGCATATACGTAACAGGATTCTATTACCCTGTTGTTCCGAAAGGACAGGCAAGAATCCGTGTTCAGGTTTCTGCTGCTCACGAAACAGAGCATTTGGATCGTTGTATAGCTGCTTTCACCAAGATAGGAAAGCAACTTGGCGTCATAAAATAAGCCTGCTTCGATATTCACAGAAAAAGAAACACCTTTCGGACATCGCCGAGAGGTGTTCTTTTTTTCAGGATTGGTCTTTCTCGGAATGCCCGGCAGACTTTATGCCCTTATTATAATGAGGGTGGTAAAGCATTATGGTCTCCCGCAAATGTTCTGTGTCGAGATGTGTATATATTTGGGTGGAGACAACACTTTCATGCCCCATCATCTCCTTTACCGCAATCAGATTGGCTCCTCCTTTTATCAATTCGGTGGCGAAACTGTGCCTTAGCGTATGCGGATGTATGTTCTTCTTTATTCCTGCCGCAAGGGCGATGTCTTTTATTGTTTGAAAAGCATGCTGTCTTGTCAGCTGCCTGCCGTAATGGTTCAGAAAAATAAGATTTTTGTTCTTATTGTCGATTTTCAGCTTGCTTCTGTGATTATCGATGAAGTAACGCAAATGCGTCAATGCACTTTTACCTATGGGAACGAGGCGTTCCTTATTGCCTTTGCCGACAACCTTTATATATTCCTTTTTCCAAAAGATATTGTTTGTTTTAAGGTTCAAAAGTTCGCTTATTCGCAATCCGCAGGAGTATAAGACCTCAATCATCAAAGCGTTTCTATATCCGTGAAAGCTGCTTTTGTCTATGCTGTCCAACATTCTGTCGATTTCTTCATTGGAAAGGACGATAGGAATTTTCTTTTCCATTTTCACACTGTCCAAAAGACTGCAAGGGTCGTTGTCTGCCTCGTCCGCAATAAGAAGATATTTGAAAAAGGCTCTTACTCCCGATATAATTCTACGCTGACTGCTTGCCTTCAAAAGACGGTCCTCTTCGGTTCTTCCGCCGGGATAAACTATAGAAGTCAGGAAACGCTGGATATGTTTCAAGTCTGTGGTGCGTGGAGTAATATCCGGATATTTCGCTTCCATGAAAGAGAAAAATTTATCGCAATCGCCCAAATAAGCCTCTAGCGTATTCATGGAAAAGGAACGCTCCATGAGAATATAAGACTTGAAGCCGGGAATATAGCTTCGCCAATGGGATTTTTCCTTTCTTTCTTCCTCTAAAACAGTTTCGGGAGACATTATCTCGGATTTTGAGTCCGTATTTTCTTTTTGTTCTTTCGTTTTCGTCTTGCTATTTAAGATTTGCAGAACCTACCTTATTCATCAGATACATCACCCTGTCGGCTTTGCGGTTCAGGCTCGAAGTCGGTTTTGCGGGGTTTCTCTTCAATGGGTTCGGCAAAGCACTTGCCAACAAAGCCGCCTGACGTTTGGTCAATCGCTTTGCCGATTTGCCGAAATAATATTGCGAGGCAGCCTCAACACCATAAATTCCGTCCCCGAACTCAATGACGTTAAGGTAAACCTCCATTATTCTTTTCTTACTCCAAAATGTTTCTATCAATACGGTTTGATATGCCTCCAAAGCCTTTCTTACATAATTTCTGCCGTTCCATAGAAAAACATTTTTCGCAGTCTGTTGGCTTATAGTGCTGGCTCCTCTCGGTCTTCTGCCGCTTCGCTTGGCATCTTCCCTTGCACGCTTTATTTGTTCAAAGTCGAAGCCTTTGTGATGTCGGAAACGATTATCCTCTGCTGCCATTACTGCTTTCACCATATTGGGAGAAATATCCTCTATATCCACCCATGTTTTTTGCAATCTCAGCTTGCGATTGTCATCAAAGGCTTGCTGTACACATCTTTGAACCATAAGGAAAGTAATAGGAGGATTTACCACAATATAAAGGGCAGTAAGGAGAATGCTTCCGCAGATATACGCCAATGCTGCTATGCCAAGATATTTCAATACCTTTTTGAAAGTGATTTTTTTAGAATGTTTGCCTGCCATCTCTCTGTATCGGTCTTGTCTTCGTGTGCGGGAAGACGATTTTTCGGCAAAATTACAAAATATGTCCGCAAGAACTGCGTTTCAATCAGAAATAATGACTACCTTTGCACAATCATGAGATTGAGACTATCCATTATATACATATGTATCTTGGCTTTGGCTGCTTCTTGTTCGAGCGGACATAAAAAACTCTTGAAGAGCGATGACCAAGACGCCAAATTCGAGGCGGCAATGAAAGCCTACGAAAAACATGACTGGCTCAAAGCCACGGAGTTATTTGAAAATCTGCTCCTTTATTCGAGAGGAAGAGAGAAAGCGGAGCTTGTGAACTTTTACTATGGCAAAAGCCTTCTCGGAGGAAAGAATTACTACTCGGCGGCTTACCAATTCGAGAGCTTCGTCAAGTGGTTTCCTTATTCCAAATACGCAGAAGAAGCATTGTTTCAGGCTGCCTATTGCAAGTATTTGGAATCGCCGGAATACTCTCTTGACCAGACTTTGACGAAACAGTCGATAAACAACTTTCAATCGTACGTTGACAAATATCCGAAGTCTGAAAGAGTTGCCGATGCGAACAGATTGATGGACTCTTTGCGTTGGAAACTTATACGAAAGGACTATACAACAGCTTACAACTACTATAAGACGGAAGCATACCAAGCCGCACAGGTCAGTTTGAAAAACTTCCTGAACGATTATCCCGACGCCACCGAATACAGAGAGAAAGCGATGTATTACATCGTCATTGCAGGTTACGAATATGCAGAAAAGAGTATAGCAAGCAAGCAAAAGGAACGTTATGAAGCCGTAGTGATGGACTACGAACGCTATAAGGTAACCTTTTCCAACTTGCAGGATAAAAGCAAAGCGGAACAACTCAATCGCATATACGAAGACGCAAAAGCAAAATTGGAAAGAATAAAAACAGAAAACAAAGACAAATAAGCGATTTATGGATTATAAGAAGACAAAGGCAGACACAAGCATCAAAACAAGGAATTTGAACGATTTCACCAATCTTACGGGGAATGTTTATGAGACCATAGCAATGCTCAGCAAACGTTCGGATCAGATAGCTGCCGATTTGAAGCAGGAATTGTACAAAAAGATTGAGGAGTTTGCCATTGCGGACGGAGCAGACGAGATGTCGGAAAATCATGAGCAAATAGAAGTTGCAAAATACTATGAACAACTTCCGAAGCCTTACCTTATTGCTATAAGAGAATACTTAGATGATAAATTGGTTTACAAATCAGGCAAAGAGGTATTGGCGGAAAAAGCCGCAAAAGAAGAAAAACAAGAAGCCTGAACAAAGATTTGTTTCCGATGAAAGCAAAGGTAGCTGTGGCAATCAGCGGAGGAATAGCTGCATATAAAGTACCGCTTTTGATAAGGTTGCTTAGAAAGAACGGATACGAAGTAAAGGTCGTTGTAAGCAAGAATGCACTGAATTTCGTAACAGAGACGACTTTGCAGACCCTTTCTTTCAATCCTGTTTACAGCGATATGTTTTCGGGAAACAAAGATATGACGCAACATATCAGCCTTTCGGATTGGGCTGATTTTTTTATCGTGGCACCGGCAACGGCAAACATTATCGGCAAATATGCTTCTGCCATTGCCGATGACTGTATTACGACAAGCCTTTTGGCATTCGACAAAGATGTCTTCCTTGCTCCTGCCATGAATTCCAAGATGTACCGCCACACAGGCGTTCAATCGAATTTACACATCTTGCAATCGCGAGGCGTACACATCATTTCGCCAAGTTCGGGTTACCTTGCCTGCGGAGCGGAAGGAGAAGGCAGAATGGCAGAAGCCGAGGATATTTTCCGCATATTTGAAGAGCATATAACGAAATCGCAAGAATTGGCAGGCAAAACGATATGTGTAACGGCAGGTCCTACATACGAGCAAATCGACCCCGTGAGGTTTATCGGCAATTACTCTTCCGGAAAAATGGGCTTTGCCATTGCAGAATGTCTTGCGAAGAAAGGTGCCAAGGTCAGGCTGATAGCAGGACCGACATTCTTGAAAACGCAGCACCCTATGATAGAACGCATAGATGTAAAGACTGCAAGACAAATGTACGAGGCTGCAACAGCCGCCTTTGAAGAGGCAGAGGCTGCAATACTTTCGGCAGCCGTTGCGGACTATACTCCCAAGAATGTCGCAGATAGCAAAATCAAGAAAAAAGATACGGCTTTAAGCATAGAATTACAGCCGACCGATGATATATTAGCCGAATTGGGTCGCAGGAAAAAGGCAAACCAACTCTTGATAGGCTTTGCCCTTGAAACGGACAACGAACAAGCCAATGCGGAAGCAAAATTAAAGAGAAAAAATCTTGACTTCATCGTACTCAACTCCCTAAGAGACGCAGGAGCCGGCTTCGGAGTTGAAACCAATAAGGTTACAATCATAGATTCTCTTGGAAACATCGACAGTAAAGACCTCAAAGCCAAAAGCGAAGTAGCAGAAGACATTGTCGAAAAGATGATTTCCATGATGAACGCCAAACATTAGAACACCGGAAACCCAATCCCTTTCAGCATGAAAAAGTTTTCTTTGTTTCTTTTTTTGTTTCTCACCAATGCAATGCTCTTTTCGCAAGAGTTCAGAGTGAGTATAAGCGTCAACTCCTCCCAAATACAAGGTACGGACAAAGAAATATACAAAAAAATCCAAGAAGTGCTGAATGAGTTCGTCAATCAGCGACAGTGGACAAACAAAACATACGAAGAGTTCGAGAGAATAGAGGGCAGCATTTCCATAAACATAAAAGAACACTCCAATCAGGAGGATTTCAAAGCCGATTTCAACCTTCAACTCCGCCGTCCCGTTTATGGTTCTACCTATACCACCACCTTATTGAACACACAGGAACAAAACGTTCCTTTCAAATACATAGACGGACAGAGCTTTGAATTTGACGAAAACAACTATAGCAATAACCTTGCTTCCACCGTGGCATTCTATCTCTATTATTTCCTTGCTTTGGATGCCGATTCCTTTTCTTTGAACGGCGGAACAGAGTATTTCAATGTGTGCAACAACATAGTAACTGCCGCACAACGTTCCTCCGACGGAGGTTGGAAGAGAGCATCAAGCCAGAGGAACAGATATTGGATGTTGGAGAATTACACCAATTCCACATACCGCACACTCCGAGACGCCTCCTATCAATATCATCGCCTCGGCTTAGACATGATGGGCGGAGAAAGTCAGACCGATGCACGGAACAGCATAATAGAAGCCTTGGAGAATGTACGCAAAGCATATAGAGAGAAATCCACATTAGTAGCCGTTCAACAATTCTTTGATGCCAAGGCAGATGAAATAGTGAATATTTTCAAGGGAGCCCCCGATAACGAAAAAACAAGGGTTGTAGAATTGATGAAGGATATGAACCCCTCCAACACTAACAAATACGAACAAATTCTCCAAAGCAGATAGAACACCTTTCTGCCTCGGTTTCCGAACTTGAAAACCGATTTACAAAACGCATTCCCCACAAATATGGGTTTAAGTTGTCCTTTTACGAAAGCAAAACTCTTTCTTATCGACAATCCATCATAAACAATTCTGCTTTTCACGCCAAAAACTCCGTTCTATCAAGCCTCTGTACGAAAATTATCCGTAACTTTGTTCTTCTTAATCATATAATGAACAAAACAGATTACTAATGATTACAGGAGAAATCAAGAACCGCATAGACAGTATTTGGGACAGTTTTTGGACGGGAGGCATCACCAACTCCATAACGATACTCGAACAGATGACTTACCTCTTCTTCATGAAGATGTTGGACGATACACAACTCAAAAAGGAAGCAACTGCCAATGTATTGGGCATAACAATCAAAGAGCCTATCTTCAAAGACGGCACTTGGCATAATCCCGATACCGACAAGGAGGTGGCATACAGCAATCTGCGTTGGCATAAATTCATAAACTTCGATGCAGAGAAACTGTACGGTACCATAAGCAAGGACGTTTTCGTCTTCATCAAAACTCTTAACGAGGGCAAAGAGAGTGCATACAGTCGCTTCATGGAAAACGCCACTTTCCTGATACCTAACCCGAGGACTCTTGTCAAACTTGTGGAAGGCATAAGCAGGCTTGATATGAACAATCGCGATGCCATGGGCGATGTTTATGAATATGTGCTTGGCAAGATGGCTGCCTCCGGCAACAACGGACAATTCCGCACGCCCCGCCATATCATTCGCATGATGGTGGAATTGATGGAGCCTGACTTAAATGATATAATTTGCGACCCTGCCATGGGTTCGGCAGGCTTCATTGTCGAAAGTGCCAAATACATCAGCGAACACAATAAAGCAGAGTTGATGAAGAAAGAACATGCGGAACATTATCGCAACAATATGTTCCACGGCTTCGATACCGACCAAACCATGCTCCGCATAGGTGCCATGAATCTTATGCTCCACGGAGTGGATAAGCCTGATATAGAATACAAAGACAGTCTTTCGACCGACAATTCCGACACTGAACGTTACACACTCTGCCTTGCCAATCCTCCCTTTGCCGGCAGCTTGGATAAAGAATCGGTAAATAAAAGCCTGCTTGCCATTACCAAGACCAAGAAAACCGAACTGCTCTTCATTGCACTCTTCACCAGAATGCTGCAAACCGGAGGACGCTGTGCAAGCATAGTACCCGACGGAGTACTCTTCGGCAACAGCAGCGGACACAAAGCCGTACGCAAAGAACTTATCGACAACCAACGACTGCAAGCCGTCATCTCAATGCCGAGCGGGGTATTCCAACCATACGCCGGCGTATCCACTGCCATTCTCATCTTCACCAAAACCAATGCAGGAGGTACGGACAAGGTATGGTTCTATGACATGAAAGCAGACGGATACAGTCTCGACCAGAAAAGAACAGAGGTAAAGGACAACGACATACCCGACATCATAGCTCGCTTCAAGAACCTCCAAGAGGAAGCAAGCCGCACTCGCAAAGACCAATCCTTCCTCGTTCCCGTAGAGGAGATAAGGCAAAACGACTACGATCTCTCGATAAACAAGTACAAAGAAATAGAAAGAGAGAAAATAGAATACGAAAAACCGGAAATTATCATCTCCCGTATCAAAACCCTTGAACAAGAAATCGCAAAAGCAATAGAAGAATTAAAGTAATGACGGACACTCGCAGTTTTCTTAAAACACAGGTACGGTGGGAGAACCTTTTCTTCTACCAAAAGGCGAATACGCTCTACATGCTCACCTTTCGTTTTACGGAAAGGTTTCTCCAAAAGGGAGATCGTACCATAGACCAGATGATACAGGCTGCCCGCAGCGGCAAACAGAACATAGTGGAAGGCTCTGCCGATGGGGTTACAAGCATGGAAATGGAGGTAAAACTGCTTAACTGTGCAAGAGGCAGTCTGAAAGAACTGCGAGAAGACTATCAAGACTACCTTGCCGCCCGCAGGCTCAGCGTATGGAAAAAAACGCACCCACGCTATGAAGCCATGCTCGCCTACTGCCGCCAACACAACAAAGCAGAAGACTATCAAGCCTTCTTCGACACATGGAGCGACGAAGAAATGGCAAACGTAGCACTCACCCTCTGCCACATCATCGACCGAATGATGACCACCTACCGGAAAAGATTGGAAAAACAATTCATCGAACAAGGCGGCATACGCGAACGCATGACCGCCGCCCGCCTCGGCTACCGCAACGACCAAAAACGACAAATCGAAATGCTCCGCAACGAAAACCAAGCCCTCCACACCCGCATAGAAGAATTAGAACAAAGCATCAAAAAATTAAAAAGCAAGAAAGATTAGAAGAACTAGAAAGACTAGAAGAGCTAGAAATTCTAGAAAGACTAGAAATTCTAGAAAGACTAGAAGTTCTAGAAGAACTAGAGGGTCTAGAAGAATTAGAAAAACTAGAAAATAAAGAATAGGAACCAATGAAACACAACTGGGAATACAAGAAGTTAGGAGAAGTTTGCGAAACTACATCAGGGGGAACTCCTTCAAAAATAAAACTCGAATATTATACAAATGGTAATATTCCATGGCTAAGAAGTGGAGAAATCCGTCAAGGTCTTATCTTTGATACTGATATATATATCACAGAAGAAGGACTAAAACATTCATCTGCGAAAATCATACCAATTAACTCTGTTGTTATTGCAATGTATGGTGCCACTGTTGGTCAATGTGGTATAATAAAATCTAAAATGTGTACTAATCAGGCTGTATGTAGTATCTTTCCCAATTCTAATATTATTCCTGAATTTCTATGTCTGTTTCTAACAAGTAAAAAGAATACGTTTATCAAATCTGCAGTTGGAGGTGCACAACCTAATATATCTCAAAATATAGTGAGAAATACCCTTATCCCTCTCCCACCCCTTTCCGTTCAGGAGAGGATTGTTGAGAAATTGGACAGGCTGAGCCTTATCCTCGAAAAGAAAAAGCAACAAATCAAAGAACTCGACTCCCTCGCCCAATCAATCTTCTATGATATGTTCGGCGACCCCATAGAAAACGGAAAAGGCTGGGAAATCAAAAAGTTAGGAGAAATTTGTTCTGATAAACAGCATATCATAAGAGCTAACAAATACTTCTCCAAAACAGCCAAAATACAATACATTGACATATCTTCTATCAACAATAGTTCAAATACCATTACTAATACTACAACATTTGTATTTGAAAATGCTCCTTCAAGGGCTCAGCAAAAAGTGGAATACGGAGATGTGCTGATTTCACTTGTCCGCCCTAATCTAAAAAATATTGCTTCAATAGATATTATGTGTAATAATTTAGTCGCATCAAGTGGCTTTTGCGTATTACGAGGAATAAACGTCTCACAATATTATATCAAAGCATTAGTGCTTACAAATCACTTTACGAAATACCTAACAGAACGCGTGTCAGGAGCTAACTATCCTGCTATCCACGAAGAAGATATTAGAAACTGTATAATAGGAATTCCCCCTCTTGACTTGCAACAATCCTTTGCTAAGAAGATTGAGGCGATTGAGAAACAAAAGGAACTTATAAACCAATCCATAAAGGAGGTACAGTTATTGTTTGACGCCAAGATGGATTATTATTTCGGAGATTAAGACTATGAGAAATTTCGATTATATCAGGGATATTGCTTCTCTTCAAGATCTTTATCGTTTCTGCAATGTGGCAGAGGCGGCTCAGATTGCGGAGCCTGAATTGTCTGCTCTCAATGCTCGCAGGGCTTTGGAGTGGATTGTCAGGGCTGTTTATGCAATCAAAGGCATGGCTGTGAGTGAACGCAGTTCGTTGTTTGAATTAGTCGATGGTGAGACGTTCAAAGAGTTTGTAGGTAATGATAAACTCTTAATGGGTGTTCATTATGTTCGTAAAGTCGGCAATGCTGCGGCTCACACAGGGCGGGTGTCCGCAAGAGAATCTTTCTTTGCTCTGCTGAACATTTATAATTTCGTCGGGGCAGTGTTGGTGAAGCTGGGCATGGTCGAGAATTTCCCTGCTTTCGATAACAATCTTATTCCCAGAAAAGCGGAAAACTATATAGCAACAGATGAGAAAGCGGAGCCATCGGCTGAGTTTGTGAAAAGTATTGATGCTGCAAGGGTGCGATGTACTGCAATGCCCAATCCTGCCATTGACATAAGCGAGGCAGAGACAAGGCGTTTGTTCATAGATTTAATGTTGAAAGAGGCAGGTTGGAATGTGTTGACTGAAAAGGGCTGTATTCTTCCTTCGTCTGCTTGTGTGGAGATTGAAGTGGAGGAGATGCCGAACAGGGAAGGGAAAGGCTATGCGGATTATGTATTGTTTGGCAGGGACGGTCTGCCTTTGGCTGTGATGGAGGCAAAGAGGACAAGTAAAAGTCCTATGGCAGGCGAACATCAGGCAAATCTCTATGCGAATGCTTTGGAAAAGAAGTATAAGGTAAGACCGGTAATATATCTGAGCAATGGCTTTGAGACTTACGTCATTGACGGCTTGGGGTATCCGAAACGCAAATTGTATGCTTTCCATTCCGAGGAGGATTTGCGTTTGCTGATTGACCGCAGAGGACGTGGCAGGATTAGCGACTTCAATGTAAGGGATTATATCACGGACAGGGCTTATCAAAAGACTGCCATAAAGAGGGTGTGCGAACATTTGAACAAGAATCGCCGCAAAGCTTTGGTGGTGATGGCAACGGGAACAGGCAAGACGCGTGTAGCCATCTCTTTGGTCGATGTACTGATGAGGAATGATTGGGTGAAGAATGTGCTGTTCCTTGCCGACCGTACTTCCTTGGTCAGACAAGCTCACAGAAATTTCGTTAAGTTATTGCCCAATACCACTACTTGCGTATTAAGCGAAAATTCTTCGGACAAAGAGACGATAGATATGAATGCCCGCATTATGTTCTCGACATATCAAACAATGATAAACTACATCGACACCGATAAGAAGGAGTTTTCGGTCGGCAGGTTCGATTTGATTGTCATTGATGAGGCTCACCGCAGTGTGTTCGGCAAGTTCGGTGCCATTTTCAACTATTTCGATAGTTTGTTGGTCGGCTTGACAGCTACACCGAGGGAAGATATTGAGAAGAGTACATACGATTTACTCGGTTTGGAAGATGGAATACCGAATTACGAATACAGTCTTGCCGAGGCTGTGGAGGACGGCTATCTTGTTCCATACTCCGCTTTCAAAAAGGGAACAATGATTTTGCAAGATGGCATAAAATACAACAGTCTGAGCAAACAGGAACAGGAACAGTTGGAAAAGGTTTTTGAAAGTGAACGATTGCAAAGTGCGTTAAAGGACGATGGTAAAAAGGGTAGAGATATAGGAAGTAATGAGATATTCACTTATATCTTCAACGTAGATACAATAGACAAAGTGCTGCAAGACTTGATGCAAAACGGCTTGAGCGTACAGGGTGGAGAACGCATAGGGAAGAGCATCATATTCGCTTACAATCACGAACATGCAGAATTGATTGTGAAACGCTTCGAGGCTTTGTTCCCCGAATACGGTGCGGATTTCTGTGTGCTGATTGATAACTACGTGAACTATGCTCAGGACTTGATTGACAGATTTGAAAAACGAGACTGCAATCCTCAGATTGCCGTATCCGTGGATATGCTTGATACAGGAATTGATGTGCCGGATGTGCTGAACCTTGTGTTCTTTAAGATTGTACGTTCAAAAATCAAGTTTTGGCAGATGATAGGACGCGGCACTCGTTTGAGTGAGGGTATATTCGGATTTGGCAAGGATAAGAAATGTTTCTATATTTTCGATTGGTGCGGTAATTTTGAGTTCTTCGGCAAAAATCCGGAAGGTGTGAAGAGTCCGCATTCTCCATCTCTGACAGAAAGATTGTTTTGTATTCGGGCGGAATTGGCTTTGGGACTTCAAAAGGCGGAGTATCAAGAGGACTTGTTTGCAAAACAGCTGCATGATGAGTTGAAAGCGACAATGATTGCACAAGTGCAACAGTTGAACGATAAACACATATCGGTAAGAAATGTTTGGAGCAGCGTATCTATGTTTAAGCAGAAAGAAAATTGGCAGTGCCTGTCTGCCATGGATGTGGAAATATTGAAAAGAGAAATTGCTCCGCTCTTGGTTAAGGAACAGAGTGATGAAAGTGCCAAAAGGTTTGATGTATTGATGTTGAACGTTGAAGCAGCCAGACTTGATAAGACGAAGCGATGTGAAAGCAGCATAAAGAATATTATTTCCATTGCACAAGCTCTCTCCACCAAGGCTGCCATTCCGCAAGTATTGGCGAAAATGGAGATTATCAAGTTTGTGCAAAGCAAGACATTTTGGGATAATGCAGACTTGAACGAATTGGAAAAAGTCAGATGTGAAATCAGAGACTTGGTAAAATTCATATTTAAGGAAAAACGTCCATCGTTTGAAGTGGATATTGAAGATACAATTACCGATGATGGCTTGGCGGAGGAAGCGATAAGATATACTACTTACTATCAAAGAGTGTTTGATTACCTTGTTGCCAATCGTAAACTTCCGGTGCTGCAAAAGATTATCAATATAGAGCAACTGAAAGAGGCAGACATAAAAGAATTGGAACGTATCCTATGGAGCGAACTCGGAACAAAGGAAGAATACAGACATTGCACTGAAAAGATGATATGCGGAGATAGTGTTGCAACATTTATTCGTTCCATAACAGGCATAGACAGAAGTGTAGCATTGAAAAAATTCTCTCGGTTTATCAACAACAACGAGCTTAATTCCCAACAAGAAGAATACCTGAAAAATATTCTGGATTACGTATGTGCAAACGGAGACATAGACAAAAACACTCTTATAGATGAAAGTCCGTTCAAGTATTATGACCTATCCACCCTCTGGGGCATAAATGCAATACAAATCGGCAAATATACAGAAATCCTCCACACCGCCATAAGAATCTAAAATAGTTAGAAGAGCTAGAAATTCTAGTAGTTCTAGTGCTTCTAGTCTTTCTGATTATTCCAGTCTTTCTATCTTTTCTATAACTACTATTCTTCTAAGAACAAAAAAGAGAGCCTCACATTTCTGTAAGGCTCTCTATCTAATCTGGCGGCTTCCTACTTTCCCACTTGGTGTAGCAGTATCATCGGCGACGCAGGGCTTAACTTCTCTGTTCGAAATGGTAAAAGGTGTTCACCTGCTCTATAACCACCAAAAATATCTCTAATAACTCTTTTCGGTTGCTCTCTAACATCCGGACATACAATAGAGTCTCTCTCGGAAGAGTTCGGGTGATTAGTATTGCTCGGCTTTGACATTACTGCCTTTACACCTGCAACCTATCTAAGTCGTGTTCTTCAACTACCCTATTAGGAAATCTCATCTCGAGGTGGGTTTCGTACTTAGATGCTTTCAGCACTTATCCCTGCCAAACTTAGCTACCCGGCGGTGCCGCTGGCGCTACAACCGGTACACTAGTGGTTTGTCCAACTCGGTCCTCTCGTACTAGAGTCAGAGCCCCTCAAATTTCCAACGCCCTCAACAGATAGGGACCGAACTGTCTCGCGACGTTCTGAACCCAGCTCGCGTGCCACTTTAATGGGCGAACAGCCCAACCCTT
>URCX01000018.1 GCA_900546465.1 uncultured Bacteroidota bacterium
TACAAGCGATACGGCTTTCATGGCGATATTCCCGCAGGCTTCATCTTTGCAAGGGGCGAAGGCAAAAGAGTTTGCATTGTATCCCAAGCCTGCGAAGAGCTTCGTGAACCCGGAGTTCGAGGCATTGGAGGAGAATGCCTTGCTTCAAATCCCCGACCCCGACGGCAGAAAAGCAAGAACGTTCGAGTTCAAAGCCGGTCAGGAGACTTTACGAATAGACCTCGGCGACTTGCCTAAGGGTATTTATACCGTCATGCTCGGCAACACGACAAAGAAGTTGATAGTGGAGTAAAAAAGGATTTGCCGACTTGTTTGGCAATAATACAAAAAAACAGCATGTCGAGCATCAAATCGGCATGCTGTTTTTGTTTATCGGATATGTGTCGATTGTTTAGTATATACTGTCTCGCAGTGCGGCTATTTTTTCATCGCTGATATAGTCGTCGTAGCTCATCATTTTGTCTATGCATGCTTTGGGACCGAGTTCGACAATGCGGTTGGCTGTTGTTTGAATGAACTCATGGTCATGTGATGCAAAGAGGACGTTACCTTTATAGGCGATGAGATTGTTGTTGAAGGCTTGTATGCTTTCCAAATCGAGGTGATTGGTCGGTGTGTCGAGTATAAGACAGTTGGCGTTACACAACATCATTTTGGCTATCATACATCGCATTTTCTCTCCTCCCGAAAGGACTTTGACTTTCTTGTTTCCGTCTTCTGTGGAGAAGAGCATGCGTCCGAGAAAGCTTCTAAGGTATAGTTCGTGTGTGTCTGTGGAGTATTGCGCCAACCAATCCATTATATTCAATTCGTTGTCGAAGAATGCGGAATTGTCCAATGGCAGATAGGCTGTGGTGATGGTTTGTCCCCATGTGAAAGTTCCGCTGTCGGCTTGCTGATGTGAGGTGAGTATTTGAAAAAGGGAAGTCATCGCTTTGGTGTCTCGTGAAAGGAATACGATTTTATCGCCTTTGTTTACGTTGAGATTCAAGTCTCTGAAAAGCATTCTGCCTTCCAAAGAACAGGAAAGGTTTTCGATTTGCAGGATTTGATCGCCGGCTTCTCGCTCGGGAGTGAAGATAATGCCGGGATAGCGACGTGAAGAGGGCTTGATGTCTTCGATATTGAGTTTTTCCAACATTTTTTTGCGTGAAGTGGTCTGCTTGCTCTTGGAAACATTGGCAGAGAATCGGCGGATAAATTCTTCCAATTCTTTCTTCTTCTCTTCGGCTTTTTTGTTTTGGTTGAGCTTTTGCTTCAATGCAAGTTGGCTTGATTCGTACCAGAAACTGTAATTGCCGGCATAGAGTTCCAATTTGCCGAAGTCTATGTCCACGGTATGGGTGCAGACGGAGTCAAGGAAGTGTCTGTCATGTGATACTACCAAAACTGTACCTTCAAATGTTCCGAGGTAATTCTCCAACCAAGATACGGTATCAAGGTCAAGGTCATTGGTCGGTTCGTCCAACAAGAGGTTATCCGGTTTTCCGAACAAGGCTCTTGCCAAAAGGACTCTGACTTTTTGTTTTCCGTCCAATTCGCTCATCAAACGGTAATGCAGCTCTTCCTTTATTCCCAATCCGCTTAATAATGCGGCGGCTTCACTTTCTGCATTCCAACCGTCCATTTGTGCGAATTTGTCTTCCAATTCGGCTGCCAATATTCCGTCCTCTTCGGAGAAGTCTTCTTTTGCATACAAGGCGTTTTTCTGCTGCATGATGTCCCAAAGGGTGTTATGTCCCATAAGAACCGTATCGAGAACGGTGTATTGCTCGAAAGCGAAGTGGTCTTGTGCAAGCACGCTCATTCTTTCGCCTTGACCTTGTGTGATTGTACCTTTGTTGGCTTGCAGTTCTCCACTCAGCAATTTAAGAAAACTCGATTTGCCTGCCCCGTTGGCTCCTATTATCCCGTAGCAATTACCGGGGTTGAATTGCATATTGACTTCTTGAAACAAAATTCGCTTGCCGAATTGCAATTCCAGATTGTTTACATTTATCATTGTCGTGATTTTTGTGCGAAAAAAAACAAGGCGGCAAGACTTTGCCAACCTTGTTTGTACCCCCAGTAGGACTCGAACCTACATTTAAAGTTTAGGAAACTTCCGTTCTATCCCTTGAACTATGAGGGCGTTATGGTAATTTACCGTTTCTTTGTCGCATTCCACGAGTATAGTAACGGTAAATCCCGACTTTTATTTCAATGTTCTCTTTATTTCTATTTCTTCGTAGCCTTCGATTATATCTCCGACCTTTATGTCGTTAAAGTTCTCTATATTCAATCCGCAATCCTGCCCCATGACAACTTCTTTGACATCGTCTTTGAATCTTTTCAAGGATGCCAATTTACCTGTATATACAACAATTCCGTCTCTGATGATTCGGACATTGGTTTGTCTGTTTATCTTTCCGTCCAAACAAACGCAGCCTGCAATGGTTCCGACTTTTGAAATCTTGAATGTTTCTTTCACTTCAAGGTTTGCAACTATCTTTTCTTGTATTTCAGGAGAAAGCATGCCTTCTATGGCGTCTTTCAATTCGTTGATTGCAGTATAGATGATAGAATAAAGTCTTATGTCGATTTGTTCCTGCTCTGCAAGTTTTCTTGCACCGACGGAAGGTCGTACTTGGAAGCCTATGATGATGGCATTACTTGCTGTAGCCAATAATACGTCCGATTCGGTGATTTGTCCTACCGATTTATGAATAACATTGACTTGTACTTCAGGGGTGGATAACTTCAACAAGGAGTCAGATAAGGCTTCTACGGAACCGTCCACGTCGGCTTTCACAATTAAATCCAACTGTTTGAAGTCTCCTATGGCAATTCTTCTTCCGATTTCGTCGAGGGTGATATGTTTTTGTGTTCTCAAACCTTGTTCTCTCTGTAATTGAGTTCTTCTGCCTGCCAAATCTTTTGCCTCTTTTTCACTCGGCATAACATTAAACATATCTCCTGCTTGTGGCGCTCCATTTAAGCCCAACAACAATACAGGAGCAGACGGTCCGGCTTCTTTGAGAAGTTTGTTTCTTTCGTTATACATTGCCTTTACTCTACCATAAGTAGAACCTGCCAAGACTATGTCGCCCTGTCTTATTGTTCCGTCCTGTACCAATATCTTGGCAACATATCCTCTTCCCTTATCAAGAGAGGACTCTATAACTGTTCCTTTTGCTCTTTTGTTAGGATTGCCTTTCAAATCCAACATCTCTGCTTCCAACAATACCTTTTCCAAAAGCAAATCCACATTTATACCTTTCTTGGCTGAGATTTCCTGCGATTGGATTTTACCTCCCCATTCCTCGACCAAGAGGTTCATGTTCGCCAACTCGGATTTTATTCTGTCAGGGTCTGCACCAGGTTTATCTATTTTGTTCAATGCAAATATGATTGGCACTCCTGCTGCTTGTGCATGGTTGATGGCTTCTATGGTTTGAGGCATTATCTTATCATCACAAGCTATAACGATTATCGCCAAGTCGGTCATTTTTGCACCTCTGGCACGCATTGCCGTGAATGCTTCGTGTCCCGGTGTATCAAGGAATGTTATTTTTTTACCGCTTTCAGGCAACACAACCTCGTATGCTCCTATATGCTGGGTTATTCCTCCTGCCTCTCCGGCTATTACATTTGTTTTTCTTATGTAGTCCAACAAGGAGGTCTTTCCGTGGTCAACGTGTCCCATCACTGTAACTATAGGCGAGCGAGGACGTAAATCCTCTTCTCTATCCTCTTCGTCTTCATTGGAAATGGCTTCAACGACATCGGCACTTACGAATTTGATGGTAAAACCGAACTCATCGGCAATCAACTGTATTGCTTCTGCGTCCAAACGTTGATTTATGGAGACAAACATACCCAAAGTCATACATGAAGCTATGATTTTGGTTACCGGAACATTCATCATGGTTGCCAATTCGTTTGCTGTAACAAATTCGGTAACCTTTAATATCTTTTGTTCCTCCAATTCATGCTGGCGTTCTTCCTGAATGTGCTGTGAAACGATTTGTCTTTTATCCCTTCTATGCTTTGAGGTCTTACTCTTGCCCATAGGAGACAAACGAGCCAAGGTTTCTTTGATTTGTTTTTCAATTTCAACCTCACTAAGCTCCTGTTTCTTTACAGGCTCTTTCTTTGTCTTTGCATGTTTGTTCTTATCTTTCTTTGCATTGGCAACTCCTGTTACTGCAGATTGCTGTTTTTGTTCTGCTTGTACAGGTGCAGGTTTTATTCTCTTTCGTTTTTTCTTATCTTTTCCGCCGTCTTTCTCGATTTTTCCTTTGGAAGAAGATGCCACAGGTTGCTTTTTCTTCTTTTCAAAAGCAGTCAAATCAATCTTTTCGCCCGTTATCTTAGGTCCGTCCAACTTAACATATTTCGTTTTTATGAATTGCACCTTATTCTCTTCAGTTTCAGGCTTTACAACTTCCGATTCTGCTTTTTGTTGTGGCTTTCCCTCCACTTTAACCGGCTTTTCGACTTTCTCCGGTTTGGCATTACTTTCAGTCTTTGTGGGCTTTTGCTTTTCCGACTGCTGTTTTTTCTCCTTGTTCTTATCTTTTTGCTGTTCGGCAGCTTTTTTCTTTTCTGCCTTCTCTTTTTCCTTTTGAGCCTTTGTCTTTCTATCCGGCTTTACTTTGGAATTTATGGAATCCAAATCTATCTTGCCAAGAATCTTAACATTGGTATCTTTTTGTGTAGGCTCTTCTTCTTTTTTCTCTACAGCCTCAGACTTCTTTTCTTCCGCATTCTCTTCAACCTCATCAGCCTTTTTATTTACGACTGCAGGCTTTTCTTTCACCTCGGTTTCCACCGTTTCATCTGTCTTCTTATCCTCGGATTTCTCTTTCTTGGCTTTTGCTTTCTCTGATTTGAAATCCATGGTGGAACTTTTGATGATTATTTCTCTTGTATCTATGAAATCCTCTTCTATATCTTTTTGTTTGGCAACTATATCTTCGGCTTGGATAACAGTTTCCTTAGGACGGACACTGACAATATTTTCACTGACGGCTTTAATCTCTCTATCATGAGGGAAAGCCTTCAACAACATTTCGTAAACGTCCGTATCTATTTTGGTATTCGGTGAACTCTCAATTTTCTTTCCTTTCTTGTTGAGATATTCCACAATAGTGCTTATTCCAACATTGAGTTCCCTTGCTACCTTACTTAATCTTAAAGTCTTATTCTCTGCCGACATATCGTTGCTTATAAAATTCCTATTTTGCAGGCCTGCCCTGCGTTATCACTATGTAGTATCCCGTTAGGGACTTGCTTAGTCTTCAAACTCTGCTCTCAAAGTTGCCAAAACATTATCTATTGTTTCGGCTTCAAGATCCGTTCTGTTTTCCAATTCCTCTTTCGACAATTCCAATACGCTCTTTGCAGTATCGCAACCGATACCTTTCAACGTATCTATTATCCACGAGTCTATTTCATCTCTGAACTCGTCCAAATCGACATCTTCATAATCCATGTCGCTATCTCTGTACACCTCTATTTCGTATCCTGTGAGTTTTCCTGCCAACTTAATGTTGTAACCACCCTTTCCAATAGCCAAAGAAACCTGATCGGGGTGCATGAATACATCTGCCTTCTTATTAGCCTCATCAACAGTTACAGAAATAACCTTTGCAGGACTCAATGCTCTTGTTATGTACAATTCGACATTAGGAGTATAGTTTATTACATCTATATTTTCGTTTCGCAATTCTCTTATGATACCGTGTATTCTTCCGCCTTTGACACCTACGCAAGAACCAACAGGATCTATTCTGTCATCATACGATTCCACAGCCACCTTTGCTCTTTCACCCGGTTGACGAACTGCATTTCTTATCGTAATCAAGCCATCATAAATTTCAGGCACCTCTTGTTCAAACAACTTTTCGAGGAATATAGGAGAAACTCTTGACAAAACAATATTAGGTATTCCGTTTCTCATTTCCACTTTCAACACAACGGCTTTTACTGTATCACCTTTGCGGAAAAAATCACCGGGGATTTGTTCGCTTTTAGGCAAAACCACCTCAACACCTTCTTCATCTATCAACAACACCTCTTTCTTCCAAGCTTGATAGACTTCGCAGATAACAATTTCGCCGACTTTCTCCTTATATTTCGTGAATATGTTTGCTCTTTCATATTCTTGTACTTTGCCGACTAAATTCTGTCTTATCGCAAGAATATCTCTGCGGCCGAAATCTTTCAATTTGATTTCTTCGGAAAGTTCTTCCCCAACCTCGAAATCCGGTTCAATTTTCACAGCGTCAGAATACGCAATTTGAGTGTTCTCATCTTCAACTTTACCATCTTCAACAATCACTCTGTTCCTCCATATTTCAAAGTCGCCTTTCTCTACGTTTACAATAATGTCGATGTTATCATCAGAGCCGTACTTTTTTATCAAAACACCTCTGAACACATCTTCCACTATCCTCATCAAGGTTTCTGTCTCAATGTTTTTAAATTCCTTGAATTCTGAAAACGTATCTACCAAACTTAAATTTTCCATTCTTTCCTCGTCAATTTGTATTTACTCATGTCTGATTGGTTTTACGGTTTGTCTCATTCCAATCATTCATTCCTCTCTATCGAACTTATATAAGCACTTTCGTTGTTTTAACTTCTTCGTCTTTGAACTCAACACTTTCAATCGTTTTGTTCTTTCCTTTGCCTTTTTCAATTTCAATCACAAAAGCGTTTTCTTTTACCTCAGACAATTTCCCTTCAAACTTACTACCGTTCGCACAAACAACCTCAACATTATTCCCAATGTTCTTCTCAAACTGTCTTTTCATCTTTAACGGTTCCCCTAATCCCCAAGAAAGCACGCTGAGTTCAAAATCTTCCTCTTCTCTATCCAAACAAGCCTCCAATTTCCTGCTCAAATCAATACAATCCTGTATCTTCACCCCATTATCTCCATCAATGAAGATTTCTATTCGATTATCGGAACTTACTTTCACCATAACCAAAAATAATGAACCGCCTTTCAAGAATTCTTCTACCTTATCTGTGATATAAGCTTTATCAATCATCACTTTTTACATATAAAAATAGGGAACAACAGCTCCCTCCGTCAAAATTGAATTTGAACCCCCACACCCAACAACACGATTGCAAAGATACTGCTTTTTTCAAAACCTGCAATGAAAAGTCGGAAATATTCTCACAATGTGGCAAAAAGGACATGCCTTCATTGCTTGATTTCTCTGAGACGAACAGGCATTTTTCTCCCAAGCTCCATACAATCGAAAGAACTTTATCTCAACAAAGCGACACAGAATACTAAAAAGAAAACATCGGGCTATACAATAAGCATTCACCCGATGAAAATCTATTATTTCCGTTAAACTCTGTACTATCTTACCATTCTTCAGCTATCTTCTTACGGATGTAAATCCTTTCATCAATCCGCGTTCCGCCTTTTCTATGAAAGAAATAATCTCATCTCGTTCAGCGGATTGCTTTTGCTGCTTCAACTCTTCAAGAGCCGCACTATACGTCAAGCCCTTTTGAAATACTATACGATAAAGGCTTTGTATATTGTTTACAATCTCTTGCGAATATCCTCTTCTGAGCAAACCGACCGAATTAACGCCGCAATAAGATACAGGGAACTTACCACCCTTGACGTACGGCGGAACATCCTTATCCACAAGAGAACCTCCCATCAAGATAACATGCTTTCCTATTCTCGTAAATTGGTGAATGGCAGATTGTCCGCCTATTATCGCATAATCGTCTATGAGAATATGCCCTGCCAAGGTGGCAGAATTTGCAAGAATACAGTTGTTCTTTACAATACAATCATGAGCCACATGTGCGTACGCCATAATAAGGTTATTGTTTCCCACAACGGTTTTTCCGCTTGCGTTCGTTCCTCTGTTGATTGTTACGTACTCTCTTATTACGTTGTTGTCGCCTATTTCACAGGTGGTGTATTCTCCTGCAAACTTCAAATCTTGAGGAACGGCAGCTATGCTCGCTCCCGGAAATATCTTACATCCCTTACCTATTCTCGCTCCCGGGAATATAGTAACGTGAGGACCCACCCAACAATCGTCCCCTATGACCACATCATCATAGATAACGGTGAATGGTTCTATTGTAACGTTATTGCCGATTTTAGCATTCGGGTGAATAAACGTGAGTTGCCCCTTCATAAAGCCTATTTTTTTGTTTTTGCAATTTGAGCCATCATATTTGCTTCGACAACCACTCGCTCACCAACATAAGCCGTACCTTTCATCTTAACTATGCCTCTGCGGATTGGCTCCGATAATTGCAGTTTAAGCAATAAGGTATCGCCGGGAACAACTTTATTTCTGAATTTTACTTCTTCAAACTTCATGAAATAAGTGCTGTAATTCTCAGGGTCTTCAACATCTTTCAATGCAAGCATGCCACCGGTTTGCCCCAAAGCTTCAACAATCAATACTCCCGGCATTACAGGTTCCTCGGGGAAGTGTCCGTTGAAGAAATCCTCATTTCCTGTTACATTCTTCAAGCCGACAACATAGTCCTCTCCAATGTCTATGATTTTATCCACAAGCAACATAGGAAATCTGTGAGGCAAACGCTCTTTTATTGCCTTTATATCATATACAGGCTCTTTATTAGGATCATAAAAAGGAGCCTTCTTCGTGTCCTCCATAATACTCTTGATTTTACGTGATAATTTATTATTAACCCTATGTCCCGGTTTCCTTATTATAAATCGGGCTTTAATGTATTTTCCTGTCAATGCAATATCGCCGATAAAGTCCAACAATTTATGTCTTGCAGGCTCATTGGTGTATTGCGGCTTTATGTTATTCAACACCCCTTGTTCGACCTTGACCTCCTGCGGATTTTTGCCGAAGACCTTTGCCAAGTGTTCTATGCGACTTTCGTCCAAAACCTTATCTACAAAAATCAAGGCATTATCCAAGTCTCCGCCTTTTATAAGGTTATAATTCAACAACTGCTCTATTTCACTAAGAAAAACGAATGTGCGACAAGTTGCGAAACCCTCTCTGAATTCGTCTAAAGAAGACAGGAAAGCCGTTTGCGAACCCACTGTCTGTGAAGCGAACTCTATCGACAAATCCACCTTGAAACCCTCATACGGTAATGCCAACAGTTCTATACCGCTTTCTTCCTCCGAATAAACAACAGGCTCTCGTAAAACATAATAAGTCCTCTCCGCTTCCAACTCTTTAATCCCGCCTTTTTCTATACACTCTACCCAAATGCGGGAACTGCCGTCTAAAATCGGCACTTCCTCCCCGTCCAGTTCCACCACCACATTATCAATTCGCATTGCATAAAGAGCAGACATCAAATGCTCCACTGTACATACTTTAACACCTTCCTTGCACAGACTTGTCCCACGCGAAGTATCGCAAACCAAATCGGCAGAAGCAGGAATACAAGGGCAATTCTCCAAATCCGTTCTTCTGAAAATCACACCCGTATTACACTCGGCAGGCAATAAACTTACTTTCACATGTTTACCTGTGTGAAGACCTTTGCCCTCTGCTCCAACGGGATTGCTTATAGTTGTTTGTCTTTCCATAATGTTTCGGAGTGCAAAGGTAAAAAGATTATTTGATATTTTCGGATTTGCACCTCAATAATCGGTTGCATGCATCACAGAAGTCTATCTGCAATTAAATATATTCCGATATGAATTCCCTGTAATCTTCGAAGAATTTCGTTTTCCCATCTTTGCCAAGAATAAAAACACAAGGAAACTTTCTCTCGTCAAGTTTGTATTTGCGAAACTTTATCTTTTTCATGGAACGCATTGCGGCGAAATACACCTGTTCGGTTTCAGGGAAATAGTTTCTTGCCACTTCGTACAAATTCTTCCTTACAACAATATCCTTAATTTGTTTCTCGTCCAAAAAGCAAAGAACGACGAAATTCAAATCCTGTCTCTCAAAAACATTCTGTTTTTTGAGAAAATCATGCAATTCAATATAACATTGGTGGCAACTCGCAGAGGAAAGACATACCATTATTTGAGACTTACCTTTTTGCAAAAAGACCTCACTGCCTTTGAAGTCCACAAAAACCTCCTGCGACACACACCGAACTCCGAAAAGAAGCAAATTCACCAAGAAGAACAACCGCAACCTCATTTCAAATCGAAATCATAATCCCATTCATCTAACACGATAACCTGTTCATGCTCCGACAAATAATTCTGTTTGAAATTCTCAAAATCATCTTCGCTCATCAACTCGAGCCTTTTCAAATCCAATGGCAAGTCATAATTTATTCGAAACACCTTCTTCTGCTTTGCATCGAACACATTAAGTAAATTCGTCCAGCCCAAAGTGTATAGACGATTATATCTGTCGCTGTTATTCAAAGAAATATCCGCCAAAGCATGACGATACAGTTTCCACTTCCCGTTGTCCTTTCTCCAAACATCTGTAAGCATATCATTACCCCCAAGGAAATAGCCGACAATCAACTCATTTTCACCTCCCACATATATATTGTTCAATCTGGAATAGTCCGTATAATCATTCAAATACCATATTCTTGATATGGGGTCTTTATATTTTCTCAATACCTTTTTCATCTTCTTTTTCGGGTAAGTTTTCCAACCCTTGAAAGAATTATCTGCCACTATGCTATCCAGCAAATCCAAGTTCGAATCATACTCATAAATCTTATAAGAACCCAAATGTGCGAAGAATATCCTGTCTCCCGATACATCAAACAAACGATGAGGTGTGAAATAAGTCAAACCTTGAAAATCCAACTCGAAAGACTTTACAATCTCAATTTTGTCCGTCTTTAAGTCAAACACACCGACCTTGACAAAATCGTTTATATCGCAACGGCTGCACAAATACCAACTGCACACCAACACCTTCCTATCATGCAGCAAAAACACCTGATTAATATATCTGAATTCTTCGGGAAGCTCTACAGCTCTCGAAAAAACAAAATGCGAATCAGCATTCTCTCTTTCGTAAATCTGAAGCCGCCCTCCGTTCCATGAACTTGCAACAATCAAAACCTCATCATTGGCACATACGTCACGAATACTTTGATTGTTTGCCTTATAAAGTTTTGTCAATTCATAAGAAGAGAATTGTTTTGTGACCATATTGTATGTCAACATCGATATTCCGTTTGTATCTATGCTCACCACATCAAAAGCACCGCCTGTCTCACGACAAGCAAACCTCTCAACCCTTGATGCGTGAAACACTTTGTTGGGTTTCTCTAATGGAAAGACAACACTGTTTGCCGCACTTATGCAATCTTTTATTGCCTGTGCAAAAGCACCATGGGAAAACAATCCCGGCAAACAGAAAATACAAAAACACAAAACAATTCTCTTCATGTTCAACAGCCTATTTTACATCTATCACATCAGCGAATACTTTCAATTCTCCATTTCATAACTTGGACTAAGAATGGATTCCGAAGTAAATTCTCTATTTTTATGGTTAGATAATGCGGTTTATCGCTCTATCCATAGCAAAGATACGACAAAATTTCTCTTCTACAAAGAAAAAGCCTAATATATTTCTCTTGTATTTCCTATGTGGTTAAATGTCAGTACGCAAACATTTCGCGGAATAAACCAAAAATCTATCATAAACAGCCGGTCGGTTTCCATTGCCGTCAAATCGACCGAGCCGAAAGACAAAAGCCGAAGAGCAAACCCCTCTTCGGCTTCCGAACAGAAGAGAAAACAATTTTATTGCTTCAATACTTTCTTCTCCATAATCCCTTTTACGGTCTGTATCCTCATAATATAGTTACCGGCAGGCAGACCTCTCAAATTCATCACCGTTTCATGACATTGTCTTTCCTGTCTGATGACACACTTGCCCGTCATATCGAACAACTCCAAGTATTCAATCTTGAAATTGCTTTGTATCACGACCTCGTCATGAGCAGGATTGGGATAAACGCTGCAAGTACTTTCCAAATCCGTCGCTTGCAAAATATCGGAAGAAGCCGAAGAAGGCACGACAATGATAGGATTAAAATTCAAAGTGGATTTATGAACAGTGTAATACACCGTGTCATCGACAAATCGCTTCCACACACCCATTCGTTTGAACCAAGGACTCTCCGAACCCTGACAACCGATTATCGTATCCTGCCACAAAGTATCGCATATACTGAAAGTGGCATTGTACATCAGATAGGGAAAACCTATATAACCATCATTCACTGCGGATCTGCACGCAGAATCCTGAATGTTGACGTACGTCTCGCCTACAATCAAGAGACTTCTTTCACTTACGGCATTGTCAAAGAAGTAAAAACTCTATACCACTTCTTATGCATCCTTGCAGGGTTGCAGGATAAGCCTCGGTTGAGGCTGACGAAACGGCGAAAGAAAAAATTAAAACGCCGAAAGAATTTCTTAGAACGGCGTTTTAGAAAATTCTTTCGCCGTTCCATTTTTCTCAAACGGCGTTCGGACGATGCTTTGATTGCGTTTTATTTGCAGAGGGTGGCGTTTTGCTTGTGTTATTCTTTGCTTTTTCAGAGGTCGATTGTCAAAGAGATGCCGGCTTGCAGGGGTTTGGAATGTTGAACGAAGTGGTTGCCCATGGATTGAAAGTAAAAGGTCAGGTAATCGCAGTCGAGAAGGTTCGTTATCCATAGTTTGTATTCGTATATGCCTCGTTTCAACCTGATGTTTGCGGATATGACATGATAAAGAGGCTGTGATATTTCGTTTGCATTGTCGAAATATATTTTTCCTGCGGCGGTGTAATTGAGCGAATACCTGATGTTGTCGAATTTCTTGCTTTTCAAGATTTGTGTATAGCCCAAAACGACGGATAAATTGTGCTGCGGAGAGTATGGAACGTACTTGCCTTTGTAGGATTGCCTGTTGTCGTCATACTCGATGAACTTTGCATTCGTGTAACCGTAGCTTGCGAAGAGGTCGATGCCTGCATGGTTGAAGCGAAACGAGACCTCTGCTCCATAGCTGCGGCTTTTGCCTGCGTTGGTCATCATTCTGCCTGTCGTCTGACCGTAAGGGAAAACGGTAATCTGCCTGTCGGAAGAAAGCATATAAAAGAGACTCAAATCCAAGTCCGCTTTTCCGAAACTCAGGTGGGTTCCCAAGTCTATGTTATCGGTTCTTTCGGGTTTGTATTCTATGATTTTGTTCACAGAATAAGCAAACGCATTCCCGCTAAGGCTCAATCCCAAAGCGTTCATCAAATCTTGTTTCATTTGGTTTTGCATTACGTCCGAGAACATTTGAGTGTTGAATCCTCCGGACTTGTATCCTCTGCCCAAAGCGAGGAAAAGATTATTCCCTTTGCCCAAATCATATATCAAACCCAACTTGGGCAGCAGCACGATGGTGTTTTGATGTGCCTTTCCCGATAGACTGCTCGACAAATGGTTGAAATCATTCATCGTAAGCGTAAAGCGATAATCCAAATCGGTACTGCAATCGTATGAAAAGTCGATTCGTTCCATTTCGAGCCTCAATCCGAGAAGCGTTTTCAACTTTCCGAAAGTGTAATCCGCTCTTCCGAAAAAGGAAAGAACGTAACGCGGATAGGAAAAGTCGCTTTTTATAGGAAACTCGCTTTGGGCAAACAGCATTTCGGCATTCGGAAACATGCTTTGGATACCTCGGTTCATGTTTTCGAGTATCAGGCGTTCTATACCGTCTTTCTTAAACAATACAGGAGCGGACAGGTCGAGATATTTCGCACATCCGGAAGCTCCCAAAGTCCAATTCAGAGGACGAACTTCGGCATTGGAAAGAAGGATTTCCTCTGTCATGGCATATTCTTCGCTTTTTTGAGTAAGCGTAAACATGCTTTCCGGCGTGAAATCCTGATCGAGACACATTTTATCGGACAAAATCTGCAAGGAAGCATTGCTTTCAAAATTCACCTTTGCTCCTTTACGGGAGAAACGCAGGGCATCGAGGAGATTGAAACGTTTGTAGAAGCAAGTGTCATTGTAAGCTATCGGACTGCTACGACGGGAGACAGGGTCGTATGCGGCGTATGCGTAACCGCCTTGGTCGAGATCGGCAATGACAAGGGTGTTATCCCAAGTCGATTTCTCAGATGGTTCGAATACGAAACGCAATCGCAAACCCAAATCTTCACTTCCGTCGCATTTTTTCCGATTGTAAGTGTTTTCAAAGAAACCGTCGTCTTTCCGATAATAAATAGAAGCCGATAATGCTTTATTCTCATTCAGTTTCTCATAGACGGACAACTTCGTATGAAAGGCAAAAGGAAATGCAAGCTCCGCTTCTGCTCTGTAAGCCTGAAAATTCATGGGTGAAAGGCTCGTTACATTTATCACACCAGCCAATGTGTTTTGTCCGAAAAGGCAGCTCTGCACGCCTCGGAGTACTTCAATCCGTTCCAAATCCCATAAAGCAAAATCGAAACAGCTTTTATTCAATATCGGAACGCCGTCGAAATACACACCTATCACCGCATTATCGACCCTTGTCCCCAATCCGCGAACATAAATGCTCGATGTCATCTTGGAACCGTAGTCGGGAATGAACAAATTCGGTGTTAGATTTGCAAGGGTCTTCATATCCTCTATTTTATTCGCCTCCATAAAGTCCATGGAATAGACATCGGCACTTACCGCTTCCTGCCTTAATTCGGAAGAATACTTGAACGCAGGCGACTTTATTTCGACAGGAGCAAGCATAATCACGGTATCCTGCGAGCAAACCGACTTTGCATAAAACAGAACGGTGGGGAAAACGAGTAAAACGAATATGTATCTTTTCATATCTCTTGTTTGAAAATGCGTGCAAAGGTACGAAATCGAAACATTATGGCATTGTCGCGTTCAAACGAAGTCTGCATTCGGTACTTACGGATTAAATTTGTACCTTTGCAGCGTTTTACATACTTTGACTTGTTTATGAAATTCAATTACAAGAAATTCTTACCACACATTGCGGCGATAGTATTGTTTATAGCCGTAGGTTTTGTTTACTTCTCACCGGTATTGGACGGAAAGAAGGTTTTCCAAAGTGATATGAGCCAGTTTGAGGGCGGAAGCAAGGATTTGGCAGATTACGAAAAGGCAACGGGTGAAAAGGCAGGTTGGACAGATGGAATGTTTTCTGGAATGCCTGCTTATCAGTTGGTAATGCCGGAGAGTTATAACATATTCAAAACTATTTCCACGCCTATCACTCTGGGCAATTATTCATTTTCGGTCGGTATAGTTTTCCTTCTGATGTTGGGATTCTATATCTTCATGGTTTCAATGGGTGCAAAGCCTCTTATTTCTGCTGCTGCAGCCTTGGCTTACGCTCTCGGGTCTTACAATATTATTATTATAGCTGTCGGGCATATAACGAAGGCTTGGGCAATGGCAATGATGGCACCTGTTCTCGGCGGAATGATAATGGTCTTTCGTCGTAAGCGGCTTGCGGGGGCGGCTATCTTTACCGTGGCTTTGGGTTTGCAAATAAACTTTAATCATATACAGATAACGTATTATACAATGCTTGCAGCTTTTGTGCTTGGGATATGTTTCCTTGTGTATGCCGTTAAAGACAAAGACTTGAAAGATTTCTCTTTTGCTTGCGGTATTCTTTTGCTTTGTGCAGTTGTTTCGCTTATGCCTAATTCTTCTCATTTGAAACTGAATTCCGAATATGTGAAGCATACCATGCGTGGAGGCAGTGAACTGACGATTAAAACAAATCAGGCTTCGCAATCACAGAGTAATAATAAGGGGCTTTCCATTGATTATGCTTATGCGTGGAGTTACGGTTTGGGTGAGAGTTTCAGCGTTATTATTCCTGACTTTAAGGGTGGCGGAAGTTCCGATCATCGTTTGGAGAAATTGGCAGAAAGGCGTATTCAACAGCTTCAAACAACAAGACCTGCACAAGCGGATAATCCTCAAATAAACGGAATAGTCAATCAATACGTTGCCTCAACTTATTGGGGTGAACAGCCTTTCACGGCAGGGACGGTGTATTTCGGAGCAATCGTATGCTTTCTTGCTATTTTGGGTTTCATTATACTTGAAGGCAATATGCGTTGGTGGCTCTTAGGGGCAAGCATTCTGTCGTTTATCTTGGCATGGGGCGGCAATGCAATGTGGATAAACAAGTTCTTGTTTGAGCATTTGCCTTTCTATGATAAGTTCCGCACCCCGTCCATGGCTTTGGTGATTGCCAATGTTACCATGGTGATGGCTGCTTTCTTGGGTTTGAAGGAGTTTTTGTACGGAACGAAAGATGCAAAGAAGAAAAGAACGGCTCTTTATGTATCCGCAGGCGTAACAGCCGGCTTTTGTCTGTTTTGTGCAATAGGAATAATACCGGGATTGTTTATGGATTTCAGTTGTTCCAAGGATTCGATATTCCAAGCCGCACTCGGAGATAGTTTTATTCAAGCTCTGCATGATGATCGTCAAGCCGCATTTGTCTCAGACGCCCTGCGGTCGTTCTGTTTTATAGCCGTGGCTTTTGTTGTCATGATATTATTTTCTTTGAATAAGCTCAAAAAAGAAATAATCGTTGTGGCTGTCATAGGTTTGGCTTGTGCAATAGACCTTTGGGGTGTGGACAGACGTTATTTGGATAAAAGCAATTTCCAAAAGTCTTATGAGATGACGCCGCAAGCCACTTCTGCAATAGAGGATATAAAACAGCAGGTGGCAAATCGGGGTATCAATCATTACAGGGTGTATAATATGGCTGTAAGCACCTTTAACGATGCTTCCACTTCTTATTTCTTCCCATCTATAGGCGGTTACCACGGAGCCAAACTGCAACGTTATCAGGAAATAATAGATTTCTGTCTGCAAAATCGCAATTACGAGCAGAAAGACCTTGCAGATACCGCATTGCTTGCAAATAATCAATTACGCCAATTCTTCTTTCAATATCGTAATATGTTGCCTTGTCCTAATCTTGGGGTTGTCAATATGTTGGACACAAAGTTCTTTATCTTGCCCCTTGGGGAGGAGGGAGGTGTTCCCGTATATAATCCTGAGGCATGCGGGGCTGCTTGGTTTGTTCCGGAGATTAAATGGGTCAACTCCCCTGATGAGGAGATACTCGCCTTGGACAACTTCAACCCTCGCCGAACTCTTGTGCTGAACAAGAAATACAAATCAGCCGTAAAGCAAAGTCAGGGTTTCGATGAACAAGCAAAAATAGAATTGGAGACGCAGGAAGTGCATAATCCGGATTATAAGAAATACAACTACACAAGCAATAATGACCAAATGGCTGTTTTCTCCGAGATATATTATGAAAGAGATTGGAAGGCTTACATAGACGGTGTGGAAACGCAGATTTTGCAAGCCGACTATGTTTTGCGAGCCTTGCAACTGCCGAAAGGCAAACATATTGTAGAATTCAAATTCGAGCCGGACAGCCTCAGGACATTCTCAACGGTCAATCTTGCAGGTTCAATTCTGATAATGTTGCTTGTGTTGGCTGCAATAGCTTCTCCATTTTTGAAACCTATCATGGAAAAACGCAAGAAGGTACAGCATAAGACTGATAACCGGTAATAAAATTTCTTCTCTGTTGAACTTTTCCGGACTCTGACAATTTGCGAGTGGTAATAATTCAGTTGAGAGGGAAAACAATTTGAAGAGATAAGAAAGCAGATATAAAATATAGAGCCGGAATTTCTCAATAAAGCCCGGCTCATTTTCATTTTAGTACCAAACAAAAAGGGTGGTTAGCAAAGGGATATATAAGGCAGCTGCGAACAAAGACCTCAATAATGCTTGAACTTAGGTAGATTGAGAAATTGCTTTCACAGTTGGGACTTTTTGCATTGCGAAACGAGATAAAGTATTCTATTTTTCCTTGAAGAAATCCGCCCAAAAGGGATTTTCCTTATCGAAAATCTCTTTTTCTTCTGTCGAAAGTTTATTCGGATAATCGCTAAATAAATTGTATATTTTCTTTTTGTCGAAAGAAAACTCAATTATACCAACCAAATCTCTCTTATTATCAACCCAATACACCTTATCCGTAGGGTGTTCCTTATAGAACTCATATTTCCGTTTGCTCATATTGCTCTCCTTTCTAATTATCAACGTAAAGTTATCGTTTTATTGAGAATTGCTTCCAAATCAGAACCTTTTACAGTGTGCAAATAATTTGTCGCTTTTTGTAATAAAGGAACTTGATATAGCAAGCATCGAAAACTATTTGAAGAATGAGGGGATTATCCCGAAATAACAAACAAAGAATATTTTACTCGTTATTTTCTTCTGCAAGTTCTTTCTTATACTGCGTCAATACAGCTCGCAACAATTTCTTGTTCTTAGTTATTTCGGCGTACTCGATAAGAACATGAGCATTCAATAAGGGATACTCTTTCAAATCACGAAAGAAATCTTCCCTTGAAACGACTAAGTCTTTAATCATTTTTTCGTTCTTGCAGAAATCGAAAATGGTCTTTTCTTTCAAATTGCTGTAATCCGTATTTTTGTCTGTCATATATACTTTCTCCTTATCTAATAAACGCAGAATTTCGGTTTTAGTTGTGATTTGCTTTCAAATTAGTATCTTTGCATCGCACAAATAAGAACATGACGGTGCATGAGATAATGAAGGGAAATGTTCGGAAGAATTTGTTAGGGCAAGAAATATTTATTGTAAAATAGAGATGAAAAGTAGTAAGGATATTTATTTGGCGATTGGCGAGCGGCTATTGGCTCGCCGCC